>QHSC01000057.1 GCA_003220345.1 Candidatus Rokuibacteriota bacterium
GAAGCCGTTCCGGCCATTGGGTGAATACCAGGTGTAGGCGCGAGCCTCCGCCTGGAAGTGGCGGAACGCGTCGCGCCAGCCACAACCTGCGAGGGCGTCGATCCAGCCTTCCTCGCGCAGGCTGAACGCCGGCACCTCCTCGTCGAGGACCCGCCGTCCGGAGTTCGTGTCGCCGACGAAGAGGGCCGGCCCGCGTCGCCACCGGCGGGCACAGGCCAGGACGGCGTCGAGGAACGGGTACTTCCTGCCCGTGACGCGGTTCGGAACGTGCATGGCGCCCAGAACGATCGGCATGGGCCCCTGGACGGCGGTCACGAGCCAGCGCGCGGGCTCGGACGGCTGCGCGGGCAGACGGAGCTGGCGCAGCGGCCAGCGCGAGGCGACGAGCAGCGCGTTCCGCCCAGGCTGGCCCGGGTCGGCCGTGGTCAGCTGGTGGGTGAGGCCGCCGGCTGCCAGCACGGTCGCGAGGGCCAGGCTGGGCGGGGTCGCGCGGAACTCGGACAGCGCGACCACGTCCGGCTTCCAGCGCGCGAGCTGACGCCCGATGCGGCCAACGCGCCCGCCACCGCCGGCCCGGATGTTCCACGCCACGATCCGCATGATGGTGCCAGTGCGCCTCGGCCCATCAGGCCGGGGTGGGCTCCGTGCGACTCAGCCAGTGGAGGGCGACGGCCCCCGCGGCCGCCACGTTGAGGGAATCCATCTCGGGCGCCATGGGGATGCGAACCTGCAGGTCGGCCGCCGCAAGAGCGCCCGCGCTCAGCCCGCGACCCTCCGTGCCGAGAAGCAAGGCCACTCGGGCGGGACGTGGACAGCTGGTGCCGAGCGCGCTGATGTCCACGGCCTCTGCCCGCGGCGTCAGCGCGAGGAGCGTGTAGCCGCCGTCGCGAAGCCGTTCGAGATCACGCGGCCAATCGTCGAGGCGAGCGAAAGGCAGCACCACGGCGGCTCCCGCCGACACGCGGATGGCCTTGCGGTACAGGGGATCGGCGGTGCCGGGAGAGAGGAGCGCGGCGCCGGCGCCGAAGGCCAGCGCGTTGCGGAAGATCGCGCCGACGTTGCTCGCATCGCCGAGGCCTTCGAGCAGGACCACGGACGCGCCGCGCGCCTCGGCGAGGACGGCCTCCGGCGTCTGCTCGGCGCCGCGCTCGCCGACGGCGAGGCACCCGTGGTGGAACTCGATGCCGACGATGGCGTTGACGATGTCTTGACGGACCAGGTAGGTCGGCACCCTCGCGTCGGCGAGGACCGCGCCGAGCGCGTCGAGGGCGGGCGGCGTGACGAGGGCGGAGCGGGCGCGATAGCGGCCGACATCGAGAAGGCGGCGCACCACCTGGCGCCCCTCCGCGATGAAGGTGCCGCTCCGGCGGCGGCGCTCGGCGTCACGGATCTCGCGGTAGTCGGTCAGGCGCGGGTCCTCGGGGTCTTCGACCATCTCGATGTTCGACATGGCTGGCCCTCCGGAGAATATCAGGGCTGGTACATTCGAGCCGATTCAAGATCACTCGAAGACACGGAGGACGGAATGGAGCGACAGTACGATCTCGTCGTGGTCGGAACAGGAGTCACCTCGGGAGTTGCCTCGCGGTGCCGTGAGGCGGGGTGGACGGTGGCCGTGGTGGACTCACGCCCCTTCGGGGGCACGTGCGCGCTCGCGGCTGCGTGCCGAAGAAGATTCTGGTCAGCGCGGCGGAGGCCGTCCACGGCGCGCGCGACATGGCCGGCAAGGGGGTGCCCGCGGGATCGCTGACCATCGACTGGCCCGAGCTGATTCGATTCAGGCGCTCCCTCGTCGATCCCACGTCCGCGCGCACCGAGCAGACCTGGGCGAAGATGGGCGTCGAGCAATTCCACGGCCGGGCCCGCTTCGTGGGACCGACGACGCTGGCCGTGGGCGACGATCGGCTGACCGGTCGCCGTGTCCTCATCGCCTACCCGACCAACGGCTGGGACACCCGCTTCATGCTCTGAGCCGGCGACGTTCTCCGTTGCGTTTCTGTGAAGCCCTCGGCGCGGTGGGCGGCCAGAGCGTCATATATTCGTCGCCTCCCCGGGAAACCGCGTCAGGCCGTGCATTTTCAATGGTGTGGGTGCCTGTGGATAAGTGGATAAGGTGTGGGTGAGCAAGGAGGGCGATCACCCGAGCACGATCCGGACGCGATGGGTCGCGCCGTCATCGACGAGGCGGATCTCTCCGCGGGCCGAGGGCAGAGGCTCCCGGTCGACCTCGATCGTCGAGATGCCCCGGGTCACACCGCGGGGATTCTCCACCGTCACTTCGTAGCGCGAGGCGCGGTAGCGGAATGTGATCTCGAAACCCGGCCATCCGCGGGGGATGCACGGATCGAAGTGGAGGAACGATCCACGGACGCGGCATCCGAGAAGCCATTCGATGCCGGCGCGGTACATCCACCCTGCGGAGCCCGTATACCAGGTCCACCCACCCCGCCCGATGTGGGCGGGCTCAGCGTAGACATCGGCCGCCACGACATAGGGCTCGACCTTGTATCGCTCCACGTCGGCGTTCGCGCTCGCGTGACGGATCGGGTTCAGGATGGAGAAGAGCTCGTGCGCCGTGTCGCCCTCGCCGAGCGCGGCCCAGGCGATCACGGACCAGATGGCCGCATGAGTGTACTGGCCTCCGTTCTCGCGGATGCCCGGCGGATACCCTTTGATGTAGCCGGGATCGAGGGTCGCGCGGGCGAAAGGCGGCGTGAAGAGAAGGATCAGCCCCTGGTCACGCTGGACGAGATGCGCCTCCACGGCGGCCATGGCTCGCGTCGCGTGGGCCGGCTCGGCGGCGCCCGAGATCACCCCCCACGATTGGGCGATCGAATCGATCCGGCACTCCGAGTTCACGACGGATCCGAGCGGCGTCCCGTCGTCGAAGTAGGCGCGGCGGTACCACCGTCCGTCCCAGCCATGCTGCTCGAGGGAAGTCTTGAGGGCCCGCATGTGCTCGCGCCACACGGTGGCGCGCCGCTCGTCGCCGCGATCCTCGGCCACCGGCGCGAAGCGCTCGAGGGCCGCATGGAGAAACCACCCGAGCCAGACGCTCTCGCCGCGCCCGGCCGGGCCGATCCCGTTCATCCCGTCGTTCCAGTCGCCCGTGCCGATCAGGGGAAGGCCGTGAGAGCCGACGGCAAGGGTCCGGTCGAGGGCCCGCGCGCAGTGCTCGAAGAGCGTGGCCCGCTCCGAGGACACGGCGGGCTGGAAGTACGATTCCATCTGACTCGCGGCAAGGATCGGCCCGTCGAGGAAGGGCACGACCTCGTCCAGAATAGCGCGGTCGCCCGTCGCTTCCACGTAGTGGACGACGGCGTACGGCAGCCATACGGCATCGTCGGAGATTCGCGTCCGGACGCCCCGACCCGAGGGCGTGTGCCACCAGTGCTGCACGTCCCCCTCCACGAACTGCCGGGCCGCCGCCCGGAGCAGATGCTCGCGCGTCACCTGGGGGCTGGCTCCCGTGAGAGCCATCACATCCTGGAGCTGATCGCGGAATCCATAGGCGCCGCCGGCCTGATAGCACGCCGAGCGCGCCCACACCCGGCAGGAGAGGGTCTGATAGAGCAGCCAGCGGTTGACCAGGATGTCCATCGATCGATCGGGAGTCCTCACCTGCACCGCGCCGAGGACGTCGTCCCATCGCTCGGTGACGGATCGCAAGACCGCGTCGAGATCGGCCGCCCGGTACCGAGCGATCAGCGCCGCCGCCTCGTCGGGACTCGCCTCCTCCCCGAGGAGGAACACGATCTCGGCTCGCCCTCCCGCGCGCAGCTCGATCACGGCCTGGAGGGCGCCGCAGGGGTCGAGGGCGGCGCCGACCCGCCCCGACAGTCGGACGCCTCGCTCGAGGCCCGCCGGCTGTTCCAGCGTGCCGTTGCGCCCGAGGAACTCCGTCCGGTCTCCCGTCCACGCCGTCTGCGCGCCGCCGAGATCGACAAAGCCTACGCGGCCGCCAAAATCGACGTTCCAGGCGTTGCGCGCGAGCATCGCTCCCGTGGCGGGGTCGATGCCGGTGACGATGAAGGGCGCGGAATCGCCGCGAGACACGCCGAGCACCCATTCGACATAGGCGGTCACGGAGAGCCGGCGGGAGCGCCCCGACTCGTTGATCACCGTGAGACGACTCACCTTGATCGAGTCCTCGAGGGGAACGAATTGCAGGAGCTCGAGGGAGATGCCGTGGGAGACGTGCTCGAATCGGCTGTAGCCTTGTCCATGCCGGATCACGTAAGGCTGCCCTGGCTCACGAATCGGAAGCGCGGTGGGGCTCCAGAGATCGCCCGTCTCCTCATCGCGGACGTAGATCGCCTCGCCCGGCGGATCGCTGACCGGATCGTTCGACCAGGGCGTGAGCTTGTTCTCACGGCTGTTGAGCGACCACGTGTATCCCGAGCCCGACTCGGAGACCTGGAAGCCGAAGCCGGGATTGGCGATCACGTTGATCCAGGGCGCCGGCGTCTGCCGTTCCGCCTCGAGGACCGTCACGTACTCCCGTCCGTCCGCGGCGAAGCCGCCGAGGCCGTTGAAGAACTCGAGCGCGGGCCGCGGCAGGGCCAGGGCGGCGGACGGCTTCGCCGTCGTCTGACGCCGTGGCAGAGGGGCCGGGGCCATCTCGGGTCCGGGAACGCGCGCGATCTGTTGCGCCAATGTCCCATGGCGGCTCGACAGCACCGCTCGGGCGGCGGCCTGGAGCACGTCACGCTGGGACGTGGGGAGGCGATCCGCCCTCAGGATGAACACACTCCCGTGCGGGCCGTGCTCTTCGGAAGGCCCGCCCGATTGACTCGTTCGAACCAGAGTCTCCAGCAGGACCTGCAGGTCCTGGACATACGATGGCGCTCGATCGTTCAGGATCACGAGATCGACGGCCAGCTGCTTCATGCGCCAGTACTCGTGGGCGCGGAGGAGCTGCCGGACGATGCCCACATCCTCGGGATCATCGATCTGTACCAGGACGATCGGGATGTCCCCTGAGATCCCGTGGGCCCACAGGGACGAGGGTCCTCCCGAATGACGCGCGAGCACGTCCGCGGAAGGTCGGAGCGTCCGCTCCGAGTAGAGAATGCGGCGGGCGAGGCTCTGGAAGAGGTGGGCCTCATCGGGCCCGATGCCGACATGGTGCAGCTGCACCTGAGCTTGCGTCCACGCGAGCGTGGCGGCACGGTCGAACGTCGCCGCATCGTGATACTTCTCGGCAAGAGTCAGGACCTCGTCCCGGGACGGGGCCACCATCGTCGAGAAGGCGACCCGGACCGTGACGCCCGGCCGAAGCCGTACGCGGAGACGGAGGCTCACGATCGGATCGAGCACCGAGCCCACGGAGTTGGAGAGAGGCTGGTGGCCCGACATCGACAACGGTGTCCGGATTCCGCGGCCACGACCCAGGAACCGAGCGCGATCGGTTTCCCACTGCAGGTCGCCTACCCGCTGGCCCTCGGCCACCACCGTGTGGGCGAGCCACATGTGTGATTCACCCGCCCCTCGCGGCCGGCGCGTCGCGAGCAGGGTGTCGAACTCGGGCACGCACTCCGTGTGGACGAAGAGGTTGGAGAACGCAGGGTGAGCGGCGTCCGCCGCGGGCGGGGCCAGCACCACCTCGGCGTATGACGTCAGCTCGATCTCCCGTGCCCGTGGTCCGAAGTTCGTCATGGACACGCGCCGTATCTCGGCATCGTCTTCCGGGGACACGATCACGTCGAGGGTGGTGGCGATCGCTCCGTCCCGCCGGGCGATCTTCGCTCGGTCTTCGGAGAACACGACCTCGTAGCTCTCCGGCTCGTCTCCCGTGGGCTGGTAGCCGACCGACCAGCTCTGGCCGCTCTGCGCGTCGCGGAGGTACACGTGCATCCCGGCCTCGTCGCGCGTGACGTCCTCACGCCAGCGGGTCACCGCGATGTCCCCCCAGCGGCTGTAGCCGGATCCCGCGGCGGTGAGCATCACCGCGTAACGCCCGTTGGACAGGATGTGGGTACGGACGGGCCCGTGCGGCGAGGTGAACCGCCGGACGACGGGCGGAACGAATTCACGCACATCGGCCACCGCCGTCACCTCTTCCGCGCGCGGCCGGGCGACCGCGACGTCGCGCGGCGTCCGCTCCTGCAGCAGCAGCTCGGTCGCCTGGACGATCGGCTCGGCGTGAAAGCGCGTCCGCATGGCGCCGGCGTGGAGGACGTTCGCGATGGCGACGAGCAGCATGCCCTGGTGATGCGCCATGTAGGTGCGCACCACCGCGACCCGGGTCCCCTCCGGAAGCCTGGACCCCGTGTAGTCGAGGGCCTCGTAGAAACCGTAGGCGCCGTTGGCGCCGGCTTCCCAGAGCCGGCGGAAGTTTTGCGCAGCCGCCGCGGGATCGACCATGGCCGCCAATCCGGTCGCGTACGGGGCGACGACCACATCCTCGCTGAGGCCGCGCCGGAGCCCGAGACCCGGCACGCCGAAGTTCGAGTACTGATAGGTCTGCTCGAGATCGCGCGCATTGTACCCCGACTCCGAGACGCCCCAGGGCACGCCGCGCTCGGCGCCGTACGTGATCTGTCGGCGGACCACGAGCCGGCCGCTCTGCTCCAGCAGGCTTCCCGCGGGCGTGCGCATCACGAGCGCGGGCATCAGATACTCGAACATCGACCCCGACCAGGACACGAGGGCGGAGTCCTGCTCCACGGGGGTGAGCGCCCGCCCCAGTCGGAACCAGTGCGAGACCGGCACGTCGCCCTTCGCAATGGCCACGAAGCTCGTGAGGCGAGCTTCCGAGGCGAGCAGATCGTAGCGGCTGGGATCGAGGCTCGCGTCCTCGACGCGGTACCCGATGGCGAAGAGCTGGCGGACGGGGTCGAACAGGAAGGCGAAGTCCATGGCCGCCACCATCGCCTGTGCGTTCCGCGCGAGCACGGTGAGGCGCCCGATCATGTCTTCGGACAGGGTCATCGTCGCGCCGAGATCACGCATGTGGCTGTCGATGGTCGCGCTCAGGGCCTCGGCCCAGCGGACAATCTCTGGCGGCGCGCTCGCTCCATCTTCCTCGGCCAGGCTTTGCGCCAGGGCGGTCACGTCGCGGGCGCGGGCCGCGAGCTCCCCAAGTTGCCCGGCCCACTCGGCGGGCGTGCCCGGTTCTCTCGTGACCGCCGCCACGGCGTCGAGCGCTTCCTCCAGGCGAACCCGGGTGGCCGCGCGCGGGCGCCGGCCCTCGAGAGCGCGCGCCGACTCGCGGACGAGCAGCGCGGCATCCTCGATCCCTGCGAGAGCGGTTCGAGCGAGCGGCGGGTGGTCGATCTTTTGCAGGCAGGCCTGCTTGAGGGCGATGAGATGTCCGGCAAGATTGCCGCTGTCCACCGACGACACGTACCGGGGATTGAGGGGTCGGCAACCTGCGGTGTCGTACCAGTTCAAGAAGTGGCCGCGGAAGCGCTCGAGACGGCCCATCGTCTCGATGGTGGCCTCGAGACGCTCGACGGCCTCGAGCGTCCCGATCCAGCCGAAGTCGTGCGCGGCCACCGTGGACAGGAGATAGAGGCCCAGGTTGGTGGGCGATGTCCGGTGCGCCACCACGGGGCGCGGGTCTTCCTGGAAGTTGTCGGGAGGGAGCGCGTGGTCCTCGGCGCCGACGAACGTGGAGAAGAAGCGCCAGGTCCGGCGGGCAATCAGTCTGAGCGCCCGCGCATCTGTGGGTGACAGCGGCGTGGTCCTCGCGGCGGGCGAGGGCACGCTGATGGATCGAGCCGCCACAGGCGATGCCGCCCAGAGCAGCAGGAAGGGCAGCGCGACGGGCCAGGCCGTCGGCCGGCCCCACGCGATGGCGGCCGCGGCGGCGATGGCGAGCGCGACTCCGCCGCCCATGCGCTGGTAGAAGCCGCGGAGATCGAGGCGGAGCCCAGCCTTCGCCTGGGCCGCCGTCACCCACTCCAGCAGATGGCGATGCGTCACGTACACGCGAAGAAGTGACCGCACCATCGCGTCGACCATCAGCCAGGCCTGGTGCGCCAGCATCGTGATCGTGAGCGCCGTCTGCGACCCGGCGAGCAGGAGGTCGCGGCCCACCGCGCGGGCGTGGCTTCGTTTCGAGAAGCCGTGTCCGCGGGGGATCAGCCCGGTGAGAACCGGCAAGAGCGTGGGGAGGGCAATCGTCCCGAGGACGAACGCGGTCCACGCGACCGGCGATGTGGCGGGCAGCGTCCAGCCCAGCAACAGCGTCAGGAAGGCGGCGGGAGCCGACAGGGCGCGCCGCAGGTTGTCCACCATCTTCCAGCGCCCGATCACGGGCACCCGGCCGCCGAGAATCCACGGGAGGAGCTGCCAGTCGCCGCGCGCCCATCGATGCTGGCGGGCCGCCGCGACGCCGTAGTGCGACGGGGCGCTCTCGAACAGCTCCACGTCGGTGACGAGGCCCGCCCGGGCGAAGAGACCCTCGAAGAGATCGTGGCTCAGGAGCGCGTTCTCGGGCACCCGCCCGGCGAGGGCTGCTTCGAACGCGTCCACGTCATAGATCCCCTTGCCCGTGTATGATCCCTCACCGAAGAGGTCCTGGTAAACATCGGACACGGCCGCCGCGTAAGGGTCGATGCCGGATGGGCCCGACGACAGGCGCTGGAAGAAGGAGCCTTCGCGGCCGGGCAGCGGCGGGGTGACGCGTGGCTGCAGCACCGCGTACCCCTCGACGACGCGGCCCGTCTTGGGATCGAGCCTCGGCCGATTGAGGGGATGGGCCATGGTGCCCACCAGCCGCTTGACCGCTCCTCTGGGCAGCCGGGTGTCGGCATCGAGCGTGATGACGTAGCGGATGCCGGGCGGCGCCGCGGGCGCGAGGCCCCCCGTGGGCAGGAACGACGTGTCCGTCGCGCGGCGAAGGAGACGGTTCAGCTCGTGGAGCTTCCCCCGCTTGCGTTCCCACCCCATCCATACGCGTTCGCCCTCGCTCCAGAGCCGCCGGCGGTGGAAGAGGAGAAATCGCTGGCCCTCGTCTGTCGGCCGGCCGTGACGCAGGTTCAGGCGCGCGATTCCCTCGCGGGCCGTGGCCAGGATCTCCTCGTCGCCCGGCACGCTCTCCGCGGGCGCGTCCGTCCAGTCGGAAAGAAGCGCGAAGCGGACATCGCCGTCCGAGTTGGCGAGGTAGTGCACTTCCAGTCGCTCGATCTGCTCCTCGACCTCCGCGGGGCGGGTGAGCAAGGTCGGCACGACGACCATGGTTCGCAGGGCCGGCGGCACGCCGTCGCGAAGCTCGAGGCGCGGAAGCGCGCCGGGCCTGAGCAAGGCCGTCACGACGCGATTCAGCAGCGCGATGGCCAGATCCGAGGCCGGGAAGGCGGCCACCAGCCCGAGCACGAGCAGCGTGGCCGCCCCCGCGCCGGAGGTCCAGGCCGCGAGAAGGGGCGGGGTGAGAATCGCGAAGGTGAAGACGGTGATGGTTCCCAGGTACCCGGGCTTGGCTCCCGCGACGTAAGCGCGGAGGAGCCGGCGAGCGAGGGGGGTCCGGAAGCCGAGCGCCACCTCGAAGGCCCGGCGGCCGTCGCCGACGAGATAGAAGCCGGGGTCATCCTGGCGGCCGTCGTGGAGATCGCTCGCCGCCGCCCGCGCGATCACCTCGCGGGCAACCTCCAGCTCCGAGCGGCGAGAGCCCCTCGCGAGCTCCTCGATGGCGTGGCGGTAGCTGTCGCGGGTGGCAAAGTCCATCGCCGCATAGCCGGGGTCCGCCTGGAGCACGCCGTCGACCAGGCTGACGCTCTCGAAGAACTCCGTCCAGTCCAGGGCGGACATCAAGCCCATGCTCATGATCACGTTGCGGACCGTCACGTTCATGGCCGCCTGCCGCTGATGCTCGACGCGCACCATGTCGTCGGGCGTCGTCCCCTGGTCGGCCAGCCGCTCGTTCAGCCACAGGAGGGCGGGCGTCACGGCGGGATCCTGATCGCGCAGCCGCTGGACGAGCTGCACCGCGAAGGCGGTCACCAGCGGGGCATCCTCGAATTCCTGGAGGGCCCAGGCCGCCCCCTCGAGCGGGCGTCCGCTGAGCCCGAGCAGCTCGTCCGCGAGCGCGTCGGCAGCCTGGCGCGCCGCCCGTGCCCGGACGATGCTCTCCGTGAGGCGTCGGAGATTCTCGACGAGCACCACCCGCAGGGTGATGGCGACCGCCCACAGCTCGCCGACGGTCAGCGGCTGAACGCGCTGGTAGGCTTGCACGAACCGACGGAGCGTGTCCGGATCGAACCGGCTATCCGTGTGGGCGACGAAGGCCCAGGCGATTCCGTAGACGCGTGGGTACCCGAGGAGAGGGCCCTCGGCCAGCTTGGGCAGCTCGCGGTAGAAGCCCTTGGGCAGGTCGTCGCGGATCTCGCGCAGCTGCTCGTCCACGATGTGGAAGTTGTCGACCAGCCATTCCGCCGCCGGCGTGATGGCGCGCTCTTCTCGGATGGCCTTGGCGATCTCGCGATATCCCTCGCGCAGCACGCGGCCGTTGTCCTGGACGCGGGGCAACAATGAGCGGCCCCGGCCGGACTTGCCGAGGACGGGCTGGGCGGCCGCCAGGCTCTCGGCGTGCTGTTCGAGGCGCTCGACGCCGAAGAGCTCCGCCCGGATGGGCGCCTCGAGGGGCTTGGAGGCAAACTCCAGGGAAGGAGGAGAGCTGGGCATCGTGGGAAAGTGGCGCAGCTGAACGACTACGCGATCGAGACCGCGGGCCGCGGCTCGGCGACGTTGTCAGGCGCGAGGCCCGACCTAAGGACCCTCCGCGGCGGGCGCTTCATCGTTTACCCTGGGCCGCGCGTTTCAGCTCTGGGGAACCCGCACGGGCACTCCGGTGATCTCCGCCAGCCCGACGGCGGCCAGGCACCGGATCACCACCCACGAGGGATCGAACTCGAACCGGCCCATGCTGAACTTGGGGGCGCGCGGATGCTCGTGGTGGTTGTTGTGCAGGCTCTCCCCGCCCGTCACCCAGGCGAGGGCGCGAGAATTATAGGCGGTGTTCACGAAGTTCTGGGCCCCCCGCCAGTGCCCCAGCCCGTTGATCAACGGCGAGAGCACGAAGACGTACAGGACCGCGTGCAGCAGTCCCGCGGCCAGGCCGGTCCAGACGCCGAAGGTCACGCACAGCAGCGCGATGCCGAGCCCGAGACCACTCAGGCCCCAGGAGAAAACGGCCCGATCCAACCAGTCCTCCGTGATGTCCGGCGCGAAGGTGCGGAGCGTCGCCGGCTTGCGCGCTTCCCGCACGTAGTAGTACACGTTCAGGAGCTGGACACGCCAGATCCCGAACAGTCGAGGGCTGTGGGGATCGCCTTCCTGGTCGGTGAAGGTGTGATGCTTGCGGTGGACGGCCACCCATTCCCGACGGTTCTGGCCCGTGGTGAGCCAGAGGATCGCCCGGAAGCAGACATCCGCGGCGGGATGCAGCCGCAGGGACCGATGGGCGAGACCCCGATGCAGGTACACGGACGTTGCGATGGCGGCGAGCTGGGCCAGGATCACGGCCACGAGCGGGACGATCAACAGGTGATGTGTCATCATGTTCTCCAGTCACATGTGCGTGAATTAGGGACGCCGTGCATGTGGATGACCACACGAAGCCCAGCCATCGACATCAGCCTTTCGATTTCTGGGACCCCCGGTATTTCCCCGTGCTGTTCGCGCGACCTGTACGGCTCCGGATCCTCCGGACCGCCTGCACCTGGGCCTCCACGTTCGCGAGAACTGCCCGATCCCCGTTGCGCTTCAGCCCCTCGTCGATGAACGCGCGAAGGACCATCTGAAGGCTCACGGGGCGCTTGAGCCTGGTCGTGGCGGATCCGGCGAAGACACGCGCCCGGTCCAGGATCTGCTGGGGGACCACGAGAAGAACTCGGGTTTTGTCCTCGAACATCGCCACCTCCCTGTTCTGCCGGCGTGACCCGTCTCTGGGCGACGGTCCGGCGGTGTCTGGAGCGACCTCGGGATATAACTTATGGTACACATACTTTATATACTATGTTATATATCGAGTGTCCAGAAGAATGTGGGAGCCGGCCCCTCGGGCTGGGCGGTCGGGCAGAAGAGGAGAACGCATCATGCATCTCGAGGCGCTCGTGACGTGGCTCTTCGTGGGACTGGCGGCCGGCAGCCTCGCGGGATTCCTCATCAGGCCGGGCGGGTACGGGTGGCGCGCCGACCTCCTCCTCGGCCTCGGGGGGAGCCTCGTGGGCACGGTGATCTTCCACGCCCTCGCCCTCACCCCCGAGACAGGGTGGCTCGGTATGGCGCTCGTGGCCTTCGCGGGGGCCGCGAGCGTCATCGTCGGTCAACGGTGGTGGCACACCCACGCCTGAGGGCGCGGGGCCGGTGTTTCACCCCGCGCCACCCGGTCGCCAGCGAGCGCCTTCAGAACCGCGGGGCGCGCGGGATACGACTCAGTCCGGCATTCATCGGCCCCGCCGCCGCCAGGTTCATCTGCCCGAGCCGCTTCGCTCCCTGAGCCACGGCCTCGCCGATCGTCGGGAAGCGCTCGCGCGACTCCTCCACGAGCTCGCCGGCATAGTCCATGATGCGCCAGTACCACCCCCCGCTCGACGGGGTCGAGTACGCCACGACTTGAATGGTCGGCCCCTACCAGCGGTTCTCGCCGCCGCCTCCACGCCCGCCACTGCTCCGGGCGCGGCCCGATCCAGCCGAATTCGCAACCTCGACCTTCAGCGTCCGGCCGTCCACGATCTGGCCATTGAACTTCTTGGCCGCCGCGTCGGCATCCTCGGCCGTGGCCATCTCGACGAAGCCAAAGCCCCGCGAGCGGCCGGTATCGCGATCCGTGACCACCGCGGCCGTTTCGACAGCGCCGGCGGTGGCGAACAGCTCACGCAGGCGCTCCTCGGACGTGGAGAAGGACAGGCCCCCGATGAACAGTTTGTGCGCCATGATCAGCCTCCGGGTAGCGCTTCCGCAGGGATGGCGCGCTCTGGAACGCGGAAGACTGAGCCAGAGGCGCGGTCAGGTGAGTACGGGAGCGCGGCTAGCTGATCAGCATCAGGAGCTTGACGCACTCGTCGGCCACCTTGGCATCGGGCTCCGGCTCGCCCGGCATCGTCGCCCAGCCCTGCTTCTTCACGTAGTCGGCCTTCTCGTACGTCCCTATTTCCTTCAATCCCTTCAGCTTCTGGTCTTTCCGCTGATCGTGCTTGAACTGGACGACGCACATCGGCGCCAGACGCTTGACGACAGCCTCTTCCCCGATGGTCGCGGCCATGCTCCGGGCCGTCCCCCCCGTCACCCACCCGCCCCACGTGAAGCCGATGATCATCGTCACCACGATCGAGGCCACCCAGGACCAGAAGACCACCGTCTTCGTCGGTCGGGTTGCGCTCCACCGCTCTCCCAGGCTGAGCTTCCGCTTCGTCGCTTCCATGGTCGTTCCCCCGTTCGTCTCGCACTCGTTCCGTGGACATCGTGAACACCGCCATCCTCGCCGTCCCGCGATCGGTCTCCTCGTCCGTGCCAGGAGTTTGGCGCGAGAGCCTCCTGGGCTGTATATTATATTGTTGTTATATAATTTATACTATGATATATATGCGATAGAGGGTCAAGGGAAATCTTCAGGAGCCGAGGAGTCCTGCACCGAGCCGGCTCCGCCGACGACCCTCGCGAGCGTCGATCACCGTGAGGTCTGGCCGCACCCGTCCAGGAAAGTGGATGGCGTTCGTTCTCGCCGCTCCCGCGTCTTGACCGCCGTACACACCTGAAAGAGGAGGTATCCGCACCATGGCCCAGGCCCTGAAGACCACCCTGCACCCGCTCCACGACCGCATCCTGATCCAACGGATCGAGGAAAAGGAGGTTCGCCGCGGCGGCCTCATCATCCCGGACAGCGCCAAGGAAAAGCCGCAGGAGGGCAAGGTCCTCGCCGTCGGCAAAGGCACGGTCAGCGAGGACGGCAAGAAGACCCCCCTGGACGTCAAGGCCGGCGATCGCGTGCTGTTCGGCAAGTACTCGGGCAGCGAGGTCACCCTGAACGGCGAAGAGTACCTGATCATGAAGGAAGAGGACGTCCTCGGCATTCTCGGCTCCTAGATGGTTGCCTCGGCCGCCGTCGATCGGCTGCACCACTTGAAAGGATCTATTCATGGCTAAGCAGCTCCTGTTCAAAGAGGAAGCCCGCGCGTCGCTCCTGCGCGGCGTCAACGTCATCGCCCACGCGGTCAAGGTCACCCTGGGGCCGAAGGGACGGAACGTCGTCCTGGACAAGAAGTTCGGCAGCCCCACCATCACCAAGGACGGCGTGGCCGTCGCCAAGGAGATCGAGCTCAAGGACCCCTACGAGAACATGGGGGCCCAGATGATCAAGGAGGTGGCCTCCAAGACGTCAGACCTGGCCGGGGACGGGACCACCACCGCCACCGTGCTCGCCCAGGCCATCTACCGCGGAGGCCTGAAGAACGTGACGGCGGGCGCGAACCCCATGGGGCTCCAGCGGGGCATCGAGCAGGCCGTGGAGAAGGTGGTCGAAGAGCTGAAGAAGCTCTCGAAGTCCACCAAGGACAAGAAGGAGATCGCCCAGGTCGCCACGATTGCCTCCAACAACGACAAGACCATCGGCAAACTGATCGCCGAGGCCATGGAGAAGGTGGGCAAGGACGGCGTCATCACGGTCGAAGAGGCCAAGGGGATGGAGACCACCCTCGACGTCGTCGAGGGGATGCAGTTCGATCGCGGCTACCTGTCTCCCTACATGGTGACCGATCCCGCCCGGATGGAGGCCGTCCTCGAGGACTGCCTCATTCTGATCCACGAGAAGAAGCTCAGCGTGATGAAGGAGATGCTGCCGCTGCTCGAGCAGGTGGCCCAGTCCGGCAAGCCGCTTCTCATCGTCGCCGAGGACGTGGAGGGCGAGGCCCTGGCCACGCTCGTGGTCAACAAGCTGCGCGGGACCCTCGCCTGCTGTGCCGTGAAGGCCCCGGGCTTCGGTGATCGCCGCAAGGCCATGCTCGAGGACATCGCCACCCTGACGGGAGGCAAGGCCATCACGGAGGACCTGGGCATCAAGCTGGAGAACCTCAAGCTCGCGGACCTGGGCAAGGCGAAGAAGGTCGTGGTGGACAAGGACAACACCACGATCATCGAGGGTGGCGGCAAGACCGGCGCCATCGAGGGCCGCATCAAGCAGATCCGGGTGCAGATCGAGGAGACCACCTCGGACTACGATAAAGAGAAGCTCCAGGAGCGGCTCGCCAAGCTCGCGGGCGGCGTGGCCATCGTCAAGGTAGGGGCGGCCACCGAGACCGAGATGAAGGAAAAGAAGGCGCGGGTCGAGGATGCCCTCAACGCCACGCGGGCGGCCGTCGAGGAGGGCATCGTGCCCGGCGGCGGGGTGGCGCTTCTTCGCGCCTCCAAGGCTCTCGACGGCCTCGCCCTCAAGCTCTCCGGCGACGAGGCCACCGGGGCCGAGATCGTGCGGCGGGCGCTCGAGGAGCCGATCCGACAGATCGTCCAGAACGCCGGGCTCGAGGGCTCCGTCGTGGTCGAGAAGGTCAAGGCAGCCAAGGACGTGGCCCACGGCTTCGACGCCGAGTCCAACGAGTACGTCGACATGATGCAGGCGGGGATCATCGACCCGACGAAGGTGGAGCGCATCGCGCTGCAGAACGCGGCCTCGATCGCGTCCCTGCTCCTGACCACGGAGGCGATCGTCGCAGACATGCCCGAAGACGAGAAGCACGCCATGCCCTCCATGCCGCAGGGTGGAGACTTCTAGCTCCAAACAGCGCGGAGCGCCCTGCGCCCAGCCGGCACCAAGGGCTTCGGAGAGGTTCTCCGAAGCCCTTGTCTTTTGCTCCGATTCGCCGACCCTCGTCTCCACGCGTCGCGAAGGGGCGAGGAACCGCCGCCGGGGGAACACTCTGCTATCATCCCCGCATGTTCATCGTGGGCATCGACGTCGGCGGGACCTTCACCGACCTGACCGCCGTCGACTCCCGCACCGGCCGCGTGGTGGTGACCAAGGTGCCGTCGCGTCCACGCCACGAGGCCGCGGCCGTCCTGTCCGGGCTCCAGGCGCTCGACATCGCGAGCCGTGACGTCCGGCGCCTCGTCCACGGCACCACCGTCGGGACCAACGCGGTGCTCGAGCGGCGCGGCGCGCGGGTAGCCGTGGTGACCACGGCCGGCTTCCGTGACCTGATCGAGATCGGACGCACGAAGCGCAACATCCCCGCCCTCTTCGTGCCCACCTTCGTGCGGCCCAAGCCCGTGGTGGAGCGCCGACACCGCTTCGAGGTGACCGAGCGACTCGCCGCCGACGGCTCGGTGCTGGTGCCGCTCGACCCCGCCAGCGTGGAGCGAGCCCTCGAGGGCGCGCTCTCGGGCGGGGCGGAAGCGCTCGCCGTGTGCTTCCTGCACTCCTACCTGAATCCCGCGCATGAGCGCGCGGTGGCCGACGCGGCCAAGGGCCGACACCCCGGCCTGCCCGTGTCGTGCTCGGCCGAGGTCGTGGCCGAGTACCGGGAGTTCGAGCGCTTCTCGACCACCGTGCTCAACGCCTACCTCCAGCCCCTCATGGAGAGCTACCTGACGGGCCTCGAGGAGCGGCTTCTCGCCACCGGCTACACCCACGGCGTCCTCACCATCGCCTCGAGCGGCGGAATGATGACGACGGAGACGGCGCGCCGTCTCCCCATCAAGACGATCTTCTCGGGGCCCGCGGGCGGCGTCAGCCAGGCGTGCTTCGTGGGCGAGGCGACGGGGATCCGGGATCTCATCACCTATGACATGGGCGGGACGTCCACCGACGTGTGCCTGGTCCGCGACCTCGCGCCCCTGACGACCTCCGACGGCATGGTCGGCGCCTTTCCCGTGAAGGTGCCCCAGATCGACATGCACACCGTGGGCGCGGGCGGCGGCTCCATCGCCTGGCTCGACGTGGACGGCAGCCTTCAAGTAGGGCCGCGCAGCGCGGGAGCGGCCCCGGGGCCTGCAGCCTACGGGCTGAGCGGCACCGAGTCCACCGTCACCGACGCCAACGTGGTGCTGGGCCGCATCGGGGCAAACCGGCGGCTCGCAGGCAGCATCGCGCTCGATCCAGTTCTCGCCCGCGCGGCCATCGCCGATCTCGCCGAGCGCCAGGGCGGATCACTCACGGTGGAAAAGCTCGCCGAGGGCATCGTCACCATCGCCGTCGCCCGCATGACCTCCGCCATCCGGGAGATCTCGATCCAGCGCGGCCACGATCCCCGCGACTTCACGCTGGTCGCCTTCGGCGGCGCGGGGCCGATGCACGCCCTCGCCCTCTCGGAAGGCATGGGCATCCCGTCGGTGCTGGTGCCGCGCCATCCCGGCAACTTCTCGGCGCTGGGACTGCTCGCGTCCGACATCAAGCACGACGATGTCCGCACGCGCGTCGGCCCGCTGCGCGAGCGGATGGCCGTGCTCCACGAGCTCTTCACGGAGATGGAGGGCGCGGCGCGGCGCCAGCTCGAGCTCGAGGGGTTCGGCGCGGGCCAGCAGCGGCTGCTTCGCTCTCTCGACCTACGCTACCGCAGTCAGGCCTTCGAGCTGAACGTGGCGGTGGGCGATGTCGTGGCTCCCGAGGCGCTCGACGCCGTCGAAGCCGCGTTCCACCGCCGGCACCTCGAGATGTATGGCCACGCCGACCCGGCGGCGACGGTCGAGCTGGTCAACGCCCGGCTCGCAGCCTACGGCCTAGTCCCCAAGCCCTCCCCCGCTCGCCACACGACGGCCGTGACCTCCCTCGACGCCGCGCTGGTGGAGCGCCGTACGGTCTGGTTCGAGGATGCGCCACGGGACTGCCCGGTCTGGGAGCGGGAGCGCCTGCCCGCGCGCGCCCTCCTGCGGGGCCCGGCCATCGTGGAGGAGTTCGGCGCCACGACGGTCATTCCCCCGGGCTGGCGCGGGGCCGTGGACGAGCACGGCAACCTGCGCTTCGATCGGGAGGCGCCGGCATGATCGACCCCATCACCCTCGAGGTGCTCCGCGAGGCCTTCGGGTCCATCGTGCGCGAGATGCGCGTCACCCTCGTCCGCACCGCCTACTCGTCCATCCTCTACGAGGGCGAGGACTTCTCCTGCGTGCTCATGGACGGGTTTGCTCAGATCGTGGCCATGTCCAAGGGACAGGACCATCCGTTGCACATCGTGCCCATCGCCTGGTCCATGAAGGCGGTGGGGGAGAAGTTCGGCGACGACATCCACCCGGGCGACATCTTCCTGCACAACGACCCCTACACGGGCGGCACGCACCTCAACGACGTGGCCATGATCTACCCGCTCTTCGCGGACGGCAGCCTCTTCGTCTTTCCCGTCGTTCGCGCTCACTGGGGCGACGTGGGCGGGATGAGCCCGGGCAGCCTCTCCGGAAACGCCACGGAGATCTTCCAGGAGGGCGTCCGCATCCCGCCCATCCGGATCGTCGACCGCGGCCGCCCGAACCAGGCGGTGCTCGACGTCATCTTCGGCAACATGCGCGGACCGCGGGAGCGTCAGGGCGATTTCCAGGCCATGATCGGCACCTGCAAGAAGGCGGCGGAGCGCATCGAGGGTCTGGCCGTCCGCTACGGCGCCGCGACGATCCGCTCGGCCATCGCCGTCCTGATGGATCGCGCGGAGACGCGCATGCGGCAGGCCATCGCCGGGCTTCCCGACGGCCGGTATCGCTACGAGGCGCACCTCGAGAGCGGTCGAGTGCGGCTCGAGCCGCTGACCGTGCGCGCCGCCGTCACCGTGGCGGGCGAGACGATCACCGTGGATCTCACGGGCACCTCCCCGCAGACGGCCGGCCCGACCAACGTGGGCCCCGCCATGGCCCCGACCGGGGCGTTCACCGTCATCAAGTCCTTTCTCGACCCGGGCACCGACGTCAATTCCGGCTCGTTCCGCCCGCTGACCGTGATCACGCCACCCGGCACCATCGTCAACGCCAACCCGCCCGCGCCCTGCGGCGGCATGGTCGAGGTCAAGTACTGCGTGGAGACGGCGGTGATGGGCGCCCTCGCCCAGGCCCTGGACGGGCGGGTCGCCGGCGACCACAAGGGAGGCGGCAACCATTGCTACGTGGGCGGGCCCGATCCGCGCACGGGCGAGACCTTCATCTTCTACGAGTACCCCGCGGGGGGCACGGGAGGCTTCGAGGGCGGCGACGGCAACAACGCGGTGCGCACGTGGACGGAGAGCGACATGACCACGCTGCAGCCGATCGAGGCGGTGGAGCAGCTCTACCCGCTGCGCGTCGAGCGGACCGCGCTTCGCGACGACTCCGGCGGCGCCGGTCGCTGGCGCGGCGGGCTCGGCCTCGTGCGCGAGGTGCGCATTCACGCGCCGGCCAGCCAGCTCTCCGTGCTGGCGGAACGAGCCGTCCTCCCGCCCTTCGGCGTCTGCGGCGGCGGCGCGGGCGCGACCAACCGCTTCTGGGTGCGCCGGAATGACCAGCCCATCCAGCCGTCGGCGCTGCCCGGGAAGATCAGCGGCTTCCCCATCCAGCCGGAGGATCTCCTGATCATGGAGAGCTCGGGCGGCGGCGGCTTCGGTGACGCGCTCGACCGGGACCTGGAGTCGGTGGCCCGCGATCTCGCCGAGGGCTACGTCTCCCCGGCGGCCGCGGAAGCAAGCTACGGCGTGGTCTCTCGCGCGGGCGTGATCGACGCCGCCGCCACCGCAGCCCGCCGCGCGTCGCTTCGCGAAGCCCGGATACGCGTTCGCCTGGCCACCGGCCGTGATCTGGACGAGGGACGCGGCCGCGCGATCCGCCTCGACGCGGACACGGCGGCGCGGCTGGGCGTGGGGCTACAGGCGGTGGTCGAGCTCGTGAACCCCCAGGGCGCTCCCCTGCGCGCGTGGGTCACGAGCATCGTCCCCGGCGCCATGCGCCGCGCCGAGCTCTCCCGCGACGGCCTGCAGATGCTCGCCCTTTCCGACGGCGTCGAAGTGGAGATTCGCGCCGTTCATTCCGGCTTCCTCGTCGCGCCGCGCTAGCCGCGACAGGCGTACGACGCCCTCAGCGACTCGTCGGTGCGACTCGGCGCCCACACTTCGGGCACTCGAGCGCTTCGGCCGTCTCGCCTTTCCCCTTGGGCAGACTGACAGGCTTCATGACGGTGTCGCAGTCAGGGCACTTGCTCTGCCCGAAGTCGGGCTTCGGTTCTTGGCCAGCCATATGGTCTCCCTCCACGGCTCGGTTGCCGTGTCCACGTCAGCGCCGCGCACGCTTCCGCGGCACCTTCTTCCCCTTCTTGCGGGCCTCCGAGAGTCCGATGGCAATCGCCTGCTTGCGACTCTTCACCTTGCCGCCTTTCCCGCCCTTGCCGCTCCGCAAGGTGCCGCGCTTCCGTCGACGCATCGCGCGCTCGACGTCCTTGCTCGCGCCTGCGCTGTATCTCCGTCGGCCAGATTTCTTCGCCGCCATGTGATCACCCCCTCTCCCCAGGGATCCGGGCGTCGCTCACCGCCCAGCATCTCTCGTCTCGTCGTTACTCCTTGGCTTGTGTGAGGCACATCGCGTGCCAAGCCTTGTCGGAAACGGAGAGAGGGAATCGACAGCCTCACGCAAGATCCCTGAGGGGCCGCGGTCTCCTGGCGCGAACGATGGAAATTCCCTACCCGGTAAAACGGTCATCCTCCTCGACCGTGACATGTCGACGCCCACCCTTGAACCACGCGTTTGACCTCTCCTCCGCGCTCTGGCAGGATCGCCACGGCAAACGGATAGCCCGGGGCCACCTGATGCGGTGGAGCGAACTTCCGCCCAACGAGGGGAGGGATTGACGATGGCGTCGACGCTGCGACTCTTCGCTTCGCTGCTCCTGGTGCTGGTCTTCGCCGGCCCCGGGCTGGCCCAGACCGTCAACGTCTACACCGCGTGGCCCGAGTCGCTCTCCCAGCCCATCTTCAAGGCGTACACGGCGAAGACGGGCGTGCAGATCAACTTCCTCCGGCTGTCCACGGGTGAGCTGGTCGCCCGCGCCACCGCGGAGAAGAACAATCCGCGCGCCGACGTCATCTGGGGCGCGCCCGGCGACGGCTTCGCGGCCGCGAAGGAGGCGGGGATCATCGAGCCGTACAAGACGGCCAACATCGACAAGATCCCGGCGGAGCTGAAGGACAAGGACGGGTACTACACCGCCGTGAGCAAGAACACGCTCATCTTCATGTCGAACGCGAAGGTCCTCAAGGAAAAGGGCCTCAAGGCGCCCACGTCGTGGAACGATCTGCTCGATCCCGCCTTCAAGGGCCAGATCCAGACGGCCGACGCGCGCACGTCGGGCACCGCCCTCACGCGCATCCTGTCGATCTACTACGCGTTCGGGAAGGACGAGGAAAAGACGATCGACTACCAGAAGAAGCTGCACAAGAACGTGCAGGTCTACACGAAGAGCGGCGGGGGCTGCACGGTGCCCGCTTCGCTCGGCCAGACCATGGTGTGCATCGCCCACATGCCGGACGCCATGGAAGCGAAGAAGAAGGGGTACGACGTGGTCGTGAGCTTCCCGAAGGAAGGCGTGGCCGCCGTCATCGAAGGGGTCGCCCTCGTGAAGGGCGCCAAGAATCGCGAGGCGGCTGTGAAGTTCATCGAGTGGACGTTCAGCAAGGAGATGCAGGACCTCCTCGACAAGAACAACGTCTACATGCTGCCGACCCTGCCCGGGGCCAGCATCGATGCCGACGTGCAGGCGCTCATGAAGGAAGCGAAGCTTCTTCCCGTGGACCTCGAGTGGGTGGGGAAGAATCGCAAGCGCCTGGTGGACCGCTGGATCAACGAGGTCATCAGAGACTAAGCCGCCCCGGTGAACCGCCAGGCCGTCCGCGATCCCGTCATCCTGCCCACCGCCATGGTGGTGTGGGCGGCCGTCTTCCTCTTCGTGCTCTATCCGCTCGGGCGCCTGCTCGTCCTCGTCTTCTGGAACGAGGGCCCGAGCCTCGATGCCGTGCGCGGCCTCGTCACCGACTGGACCCACCGCGCGGCGCTCGTGAACAGTCTCGTGCTCGCCGCCCTCGTGGGCGTCGCGGGCACCGTGCTCGGCTTCGCCTTCGCGCTCCTCGCGCTGCGCGCCGGTCTTCCCAGGTGGCTCGGCCGTGTCCTGGACGCCGTCGTGCTCCTGCCCCTCATCTCGCCGCCCTTCACGGCGGCCATCGCGCTCATCTTTGCCCTCGGGCCGCGGGGGCTCATCTCGTATCACGTGTTCGGGCTGACCAACGTCAGCATCTACGGCCTCTCCGGCACCTTCCTCTCGGAGACCCTGACGTACTTCCCCATCGCGTATCTCACCCTCAAGGCCGTCATCGCCAACATCGACCCGAACCTCGAGGACTCCGCCTTCAGCCTCGGGGCGAGGCGCCGGCGCGTCTTCAGGACGGTCACCGTCCCCCTCGCCATCCCCGGGATCGCCAACGCCTTCCTCCTGGTGTCCGCCGCCTCCCTGGCGGATTTCGCCACGCCCCTCATCCTCGCGGGCACCAGGTTTCCCGTGCTGCCCACGCAGGCCTTTCTGCAGATCACCGGGCTCTACGACATGCGCGGCGGGGCCGCCCTCTGCTTTCTCCTGCTCGTCCCCGCCCTCGCCATCTTCGTGGGGCAGCGCCGGTGGATCGAGCGGCGCGGCGGCTCCTACGTGACGGTGACGGGCAAGCTCGGAGCCGTCACCCGGATCAAGAGCCTCTCCCCCGTCGCCATCGCCGGCCTCGGCGTGCTCTGCGGCGCGGTGGCTCTCCTCGTCCTCGTCTGTTACTCGCTCATCGCCGCCGCCTCCCTCGTGAAAGGCCTCGGCGCGGACAACCGTCTGTCCTTCGTGCACTACGCCCACGTCTTCAGCGGCGGGCTCAAGGCGGTGCGCGACACGCTGATCATCGCGGTCCTCTGCATGCCCGTGGGCGGCCTCTTCGCGGTGGTGCTGGGCTTCCTCGTCGCGCGCACCGAGTTTCCCGGGCGCCGCGCTCTGGAGTTTGCCGCCATGATGAACTACGCGCTGCCCGGCACCATCGTCGGCATCGCCTATCTGGTCGCCTTCAACGACCCGCCCCTCGTCCTCACGGGCACCGCCTTCATCCTCGTCGTCTGCTACGTGTTCCGCTACAGCCTGGCGGGGACCCGCGCCACCACGGCCGTGCTCGCGCAGATCGATCCCTCGCTCGAGGAAGCCTCCGCGAGCCTGGGCGCACGCCGTGACGTCACCTTCCGGCGTGTCGTCCTGCCCCTGGTCCGGCCCGCCCTCCTCGCCGGCATGACCGTGCTCTTCATCCGCGCCATGACGGCGATCAGCGCGACGATCTTCCTCGTCTCGCTCAGCTGGTCGCTCGTGACCGTGCGCATCCTCGAAGGGATCACCAATCTCGAGCTCGGGCAGGCCTCCGCCTTCTCCATGGTCGTGATCGTCCTCGTCTACCTCGCCGTCGTGCTCGCGAGCCTGGCCATGCGAAAGCTCAACGCGGGCAGCCTCGGCCAGGCCGGCTCGTTGCTCGGCGGATGACCGCCGGCACGCGGCTCCGCATCGAGGGGGTGTCCAAGCGCTTCCATCGGGAAGGTCAGAGCGACGTTGCCGCGGTGCACGACGTGAGCCTCTCCGTCGAGCCCGGCGAGCTGCTGACGCTCCTCGGGCCGTCCGGATGTGGGAAGACGACCACCCTCAGGATGGTGGCGGGCTTCGAGCAGCCCGACCAGGGCCGCATCTACATCGGCGACGAGGACGTCACCCAGCTCATGGTCTACCGACGGAGCATCGGGTTCGTCTTCCAGAACTACGCCCTCTTTCCTCACCTGACCGTGTTCGAGAACGTCGCCTACGGCCTCCGCGTGCGCCGGATGTCCAGCGCGCAGGTTCACGAGAAGGTCGGACGCGTGCTCGACCTCGTCGGCCTGCCGGGCTACGGGCGGCGAGCAACAGCGCGTGGCCGTCGCGCGCGCCGTCGTCGTCGAGCCCCAGCTCCTGCTCTTCGACGAGCCGCTCTCCAACCTCGACGCGAAGCTACGCGTCCAGATGCGCGCCGAGCTCTCGCGGCTCCAGAAGCAGCTCGCCATCACCACCGTCTATGTCACCCACGACCAGGAAGAAGCCATGGCCATCTCGGACCGGATCGCCGTGATGCGCCAGGGCACCGTGGCCCAGCTCGGCACGGCCGTGGACCTGTATCGCGCGCCGCGCTCGGCCTTCGTGGCCCAGTTCATCGGCCGCGTCAACCTCGTCGAAAGCCGCGTGCTCGGCGTCAGCGGGGGACGGGTCGACGTCGAGGTGTGGGGATCGCCCCTGAGCGTGGTCGCCGACGACGCGTGCACGAAGGGACAGTCCATCTTCCTCGTGATGCGCCCCGAGTCCATCACCCTCGTCCCCGAGAACGCGAAGCCGCCCGAGGGCGAGGCCACGGCCGTCGGTATCGTGCGGAGCCGAACGTTCCTCGGTGAGAAGGTCGAGTACACGGTGGAGGTGGCGGGAACCTCGCTGCACGCGGTGACGTACGATCCCGCCCGTCGCGGCGTCGCGGAGGTCGGATCGCGCGTGCGCGTCAGCTGCGACGCGGCGTCCATCCGACCGCTCGCGGCCGAGCCAGGGAGCTGACCATGCGAACTTTGGGAATTCTCGGCGCGCTCGTCGTGGCCGTTCTCCTCGCGGGCCCCGGGCCGGCGGCGGCGCAGGGCTGCCCGCCCCCGCGCGCGCTCGTCGACACGGTGCTCGGCATGAAGTACTGCACGGACCCGGCGTTCAGCGGGGCCGTGGACACCCTCACGCTCCGGCTCCGGCAGGAGGCGCGGGCGGCGCGGCAGGCGGGGCGCCTCGTGATCTACATGAGCACCCCCATCAGCCCGCGGGGCGGCGGGGTGGAGAAGGTGAACGTCGAGATCGCCGCAGCGGTGAAGGCGCGCCTCGAGAAAGTCTACGGCGGCGGCGCGTGGATCCTCGATCCCGGCGCGCATCAGATGCCGAGCATCGGGGCCAAGTCGCCCGGCGGGGGCGACTACATGGTGATGTTCACGCGCGTCCTCGCGGGCGACGACGGGGCCGGGCGCGACTTCGACATGGCGCACTTCACGGGCCCGGGCGACATGCGCGCGTTCTTCGGCTGCAGCGGGGACGACATCACCGGCTGTCTCGGCCGGTGGCTGGCCGGCCGCGCCGCCGCCGACGCCGACCTCAAGCGGATCGCCGACAACCCGGACACGCGCCGCGCCTTCCTGCGCTACTACGCCATGCGCGCCTCCGCCGCGCACTCGGCCGGCGCCCACGACGAGTGGAACATCTTCGTGAGGATCAACCGCAAGCGCACGCTCGGGGATCAGATCTCCATGTTCTTCGACGGCCGCGCCGCCTCGCCCGCGGAGATGGAGACGGAGATTTCCCCGGGCTACGAGGTCCGCTGAGGCCAGGCAATGAGATGGGACCCCGGCGTCTCAACGGCCCGGGGGCAAGGCCGGCGCGGCAGGCACCCAGACCCACGAGTACGGGATGGTGACGCCATCGCCTCGTAGGTGATAGCAGCCGGTCGAGTAGCAGACGTCGCGTTGAATGGACGGCGACACGGCCACCTGCGTCTGCGGCTGGTAGGCGGGCTCGGCGTACACGGGATAGTCGTAAGGATAGGCGTAGGCCGGGTAGCCGTAGTAGGGATACGCGAGCGCCGCGCCGACGAACACACCGCCCACGAACGCCGGACCCCAGCAGCACCCACGGTGAAAGCCGCCGTGATGGAATCCGCCGTGGTGGGACCCGCCATGGAATCCGCCTCCGCCCCTGCCCGCCCAAGCCGGCGCGGTGAGCATGAGGGAAAGCACGGCGACGACGAGCACGAGACTGAGCGTCTTCCGGAACATGTCGCACCTCCTCCAACGAATCTCTTCTTCAGTCTAGCCCTCGTGTCCAGGCACAGAGGGTTCCCGGTGGCCGCTAGCCCGCGCCTCGCGGCTCCCTCGACACCCGGAATCAATGACCGAGTCGGCGCCGCCCTGCCTGGCAAGTCTTTCCGCATCGAGCCTATGCAGAGCGGTGGTGTGCGCGTGTGCGCGTCGATTCCAGATGAATCTTACGCGGGCACGTCGATTGCAGCCGCTGACCACACATCGGCGAGTCAACGTGAGCACATGCAAGGAGAACGCAATGAGCAGACTGCTAGGCATCGTGAGTTTTGCCGGCGCGACGTGCCTGATCTTGGGATCGGCCCTGGCCCAGAGTCAGACCGCTCCTGCGCAGAATCCCGTCGAGAAGGAGAGCAAGGAGCCAGACCGCCTCAGCCCAGCCATGACTGCGCCGATCCCCCGCGGCCCGGGCCCCCGCGTAGTCAAGCCCGCGCATCGTGACGCGGACGCCCCGCGTGGCAATCAGGACGTGCAAGCGCCCCGCGAAAACCAAGAAGCCCAGGCGCCGCGCGGGCGTGGCATGGTCGCGGCACGCGACGTTCGGGCCGCTCAGGAGGCTCTCAAGGCCAAGGGATTCGATCCGGGCGCCATCGACGGTCGGATGGGGCCACACACGCAGGCCGCGGTGAGCGACTTCCAGCGAAGCGCGGGCATTCGTGAAACCGGCCGCTTCGACAGCGCGACGCTCGGTCAGCTCGGTGTCGGGACCAGCGGAGTCGAGAGCCGCCGGAGCCCCGCGCGGGATCGACGGAGCGGGGATCAGCCCGCCGGCTCGCCCGGCACCCAGACCCAGCCGACCAGCCCGTACAACCAGCCGGGCGGATCGCCGAGCGATCCCAACAGCACGAGTCAGCCAGGCAACCGGCCGACAGGGCGCTAGGAGCAGCGTTTCCCCGAGTGCGCCATCACCCTGCGAGGGGGCCGACCGCCGAGCCCCCTCGCATCGTGTCGCCGAGCTGACCTTCGCGTCACAAGACCCGTTGACACGCCAGATCGAGGCGCCCATACTCGCCGCGTTTTCTCGCAGCGCACCGACCGACAGTTGAGGGAAGCCATGGGGCTCCTTCACGCCGTCCCGAACGACGACGTCTTTCTCCGGCCTGCCTCCGACCCGTCCTGAGGAGGAACACCCATGAGCCACGTCGAGCCGCGTCCCGGGTCTCTGGTCTCGATCGATCGTCGCACGTTCCTGCGGGGGGCCGCCGTCGGGGCAGCGGCCACGGCCGGACTCGAAGGGATCCTCGAGGCGCGGAAGGCGCCGGCCTTCGCCCAGGGGACCAAGATCCACCTGCTCCAGTGGGTGGACTTCATCCCCGAGGGTGACACGGAGGTGCGACGGCAGGTCGCGGAGTACACCAAGCAGATGAAGGTGGAGGTGGTGTTCGAGACCATCAACGCCAATGACCTGCAGGCGCGCATCACCGCGGCCATCCAGTCCGGAGCGGGGCCCGACATCATCATGATGCTTCACAACTGGCCCCATCTCTACGCGGGCGGGCTGGCCGAGATCGGGGACCTGTGCGAATGGAAGGCGGGCGAGCAGGGCGGGTACTACCCGCACTCGGACGCCGCCGCGCGACTGGGCAAGCGGTGGCTGGCCCTGCCGTACTTCACGGGCGCGCCTCTCATCGCGTACCGCAAGTCGTGGTTCGCCGAGGTGGGCGCGAACCAGCCCCCGAAGACGCTCGAGGAATACAAGAAGATCGGGATCGCGCTGAAGAAGAAGGGCAAGCCGATCGGCCAGACGCTCGGCCACACATTCGGGGACGCGCCGGCGTGGACGTATCCGTTCACGTGGGCGTTCGGCGGCGCCGAGACCGACCCCAGCGGGAAGAAGGTCGTGCTCAACTCCAAGGGCACGGTGGAGGCGGTGGCGTGGATGACCGACTTCTGGAAGCAGGCGTGCGACGAGAGCGCCCTGGCCTGGGACGACACCAACAACAACCGAGCCTTCCACGCCGGCGAGATCAGCGCCACCCTCAACGGCGCGTCGATCTTCATCTTCGCCAAGCGCAACCCCGACAAGGTCAAGAACGACAAGGGCGAGCCCATGTGGCCCGACATCTCGCACTTCGCGATTCCCGACGGCCCCGGCGGCCGCACGCCCCCGTACGCGGTCGCCTTCTCGCACGGGCTGATGAAGTATTCCAAGAACCAGAAGGCGGCCAAGGAGTTCCTGAAGTGGTTCCATGGCAAGGACATGTTCGGGAAGTGGTTCGAGATCGAGAACGGATACGCGGTCGGCGCCACCACGTCCTGGGAGAGCAACCCGATGTGGGAGCGGCTCGATGACGCGCTCAAGCCATTCCGTCTGTCCCCGCGCGGCACCCGGATGCTCGGCCACGCCGGGCCCCCCACCGCCAAGGCCACCGAAGTCTACACGAAGTACATCATCACCGACATGTATGCCAAGGCCGCCCAGGGGACGCCCGCCGCAGACGCGGTGAAGTGGGCGGAAGGGGAGCTGAAGAAGATCTACGAAGCGTAGCGAGCAGACGAAGCGTCATTCGTTCACGAGCGCCGGGTTGCTTCCGGCGCTCGTGGCGGTTTAACGGTCAGGCGTCATGCCGAGAATCCCCTCCCTCCCCCACGGCATCTCTACCGTGCAGGACAGAAGGCACGAACCGTCATCGGGTTCCGCAACATCGATAGAGAGGAGCAATGCCATGAAAAGGCTGGAAGGAAAGGTCGCTGTCGTAACCGGAGGCAACAGCGGGATCGGTCTCGCCACGGCCCGACGCTTTGCCGAGGAGGGCGCCCACATCTTCATCACGGGCCGCCGGCAAGCCGAGCTCGATGCGGCCGTGAATCAGATAGGAAAGCAGGCCACGGGCGTTCGAGGCGACGTAGCGAGCCTCAGGGATCTCGATAGTCTTTACGCCGAGGTGAAGCGGCAGCAGGGCCGCATCGACATTCTCTTCGCCAACGCCGGCAGCGCGGAGCTCGCGCCCCTCGGGGCGATTACCGAGGAGCACTTCGACAAGATCTTCGGCGTCAATGTCAAAGGGCTGCTGTTCTCCGTGCAAAAGGCCCTCCCCCTGTTCCGGGACGGCGGCTCCATCATCCTGAACGCCTCCATCGTGGCGTCCAAAGGCATGGAAGCCTTCAGCGTCTACAGCGCGACCAAGGCCGCCGTGCGGTCGTTTGCCCGGACCTGGACGGTCGATCTGAAGAGCCGCGGGATTCGTGTCAATGCCATCAGCCCTGGACCGATCGAC
>QHSC01000088.1 GCA_003220345.1 Candidatus Rokuibacteriota bacterium
TCGACTGCGAGCAGTTCGCCCACGATTGCCAGGGAATCGGCCTGGGCTTCGTCCACGCCTCGCGACTCATGCGGGATCCGAAAGCGCGCGCCCGGGCCGACGCCGCTTTCGAGGCGCTCGTTCGCGCCGCGCGCACCCAGTCCCACGCCGCCGCCGCCAGCGGCCGGCGCCGCTAACCAGAAGGGAGACCGTGCCATGACCGACTGCGAATACATCTCGATGGTGAAAAGCACGATCGTTCGGTCTCAGAGACCGTCGTGGCTTCTGCCCATCATCCGCGCGGGCAACCGTGCCCTCTCCGCCCTGGCGCCGCGGCTCGCGGCGTTGCGGGCCGAGCGCATGTTCCTGACCCCGCCGCGCGCTCGTCGGCCCGCGGGCGAGCGCGCCCTCATCGCGAGCGCTCAGGCGCGGACCGTGCCGATCGGCGACGGCTCTCACGTCGAGACGTGGACGTGGGGCAGCGGCCCGAGGGTGCTGCTCGTCCATGGCTGGGGCGGACACGGCGCCCAGCTCGGCGCGTTCGTGGAGCCCCTGGTGGCGCGCGGCTTCTCCGTGGTCGCTTTCGACGCCCCGGGGCACGGAGCGTCCGAGGTGGGCCTCGTGACGATCCCGCAGATGGTGGCGGCGGTCGGCGCCGTCGCCGCGCACCACGGACCGCTGGGCGGTCTCATCGCGCACTCGGTCGGGAGCGTGGTGGCAGCCCGGGCCATGTTCGAGGGCCTCGAGACGCGCCGCGCGGTCTTCATCGGGCCCGCGGCCGACCTCGTGAACCCCGCCGTGCGCTTCACGGACATGCTGGGCTTCTCCCGTCGCGTGGGCCAGCTCATGCACGAGCGGATCGCGCGCCGGATCGCCATGCCGTGGTCGGCCTTCAGCGTGCCCGAGCTGGCGCCGGCCCTGAAGGCGCCCCTGCTCGTGATCCACGACCGCGACGATGGCGAGGTGCCGTGGCAGCACGGCCGTGTCATCACCCATGACTGGCCCGGCGCCCAGCTCCTGACCACCGACGGGCTCGGCCATCGCCGCATCCTGCGCGACGCGAACGTCGTGAGCGCGGCCGCGGCCTTCATCAGCGCGGCAGTGGAGGAGGGTCGCGCGCCGGGTCTTCCGGCGAGCCGGGAGCGTCGAGCGCCCCTCCCCGCCGCCGCGGTCTAGAGGCGGAGGCGGCTCAGGGAGCGCTGACGCGGGCCGCGGGGGCCGCCGCGACGTAGCGCGGCATCACCTCCGTGGCGAAGAGCTCGATCGAGCGCATGGCGTGCTCGTGGGTGAGATCGCCCCACTGGAAGGAGCAGACGAAGTAGTTCGCCCCCGTGGCGACATACTCCTCCATGTACTCGCGAACGGCAGCCGGCGAGCCGGCCAGCGCCACACCGCCCAGACGGTTCGGATGAGGCCGGGCCTTTTGCTGGTCGAAGCGCTCGAGCTCGGCATCGATGTCGCGGCGCGTTTCCCGCGTGGGCAACCCGGCGGGACGATCGCCGACGAAGCCGAACGAGCCGTCCTTCGTGGACATGAACTGGGTGAGCCCGCGCCGCTCGGCCTCGAGGCGCCGCGGGGCGGCCAGGTTCCAGCGGTATTTCTCCCAGGCCGGCGTGGCGATCCTGATCGCCTCGTCGTCCGTTTCGGCCACCACGAGGTGCACGACGAGGCCGATCATCGGCTCGTCCCCCTGCGCCGTCCGCGCGCCCACGCCTTGGTGCTCGTCCCAGGCCGTCCGATAGCGCGTGACCGACGGCGCGAGACTGTCGAGGGAGCCGACGAGGATGGTGTGCATCGCTTCCATCGCCGCCGTCACGGGATTGCGCATGTACCAGAGCGGCGGATACGGCTTCTGGAGCGGGCGCAGATACATGGGCAGGTGATCGAAGCTGTGGAAGCGCCCGGCATAGGTGAGCTGCTCGTGGCTGAGTCCTTCCCGCACGATGTCGAGCGTCTCGACGTAGCGCGCGTAGTTCGTCTCTGAATCCGCCTCCTGGCCCCAGAAGTAGGCTTCCATGACGCCGCCGCGCCCGACCCCGATCTCCAGACGCCCGTCGCTGAGGTTGTCGAGCATGCTGATTTCTTCGATCAGGCGCAGGGGGTGATGCAAGGGCAGGACGTACACGCACGGGCCGAAGCGCAGGCGGCGGGTGCGCTGGGCGACCGCGGCCAGAAAAACGTTCTGCGATGGGGCGAGGCTGTGAATGGCCGGGGTGTGGTGCTCCGCCAGGTGGTAGGCGTGAAAGCCGGCGGCGTCGAGGCGCTCGATCTGGATCAGACGCTCGCGATAGATCCGATCGAGCCCGAGGCCCGGCACCGGCTCGATGTGATCGAAGATCCCGAAGCGCAGCGTCATGCCTCCCTCCCTCGCGTGCCCATCAGCGCCAGAGGGGGATGGTCTCGCGGGCCGCGGAGCAGGTCAAGCTGGAGGGGCGTCTCGGACGGGAGAGCGCGGGTGCAGCGAGATGCTAGCTGGTGCCAGAGCACACGGCGAGGTGGTCGTGGAGATCCACCGCGTGAACGACGAGGGCGCAACGGGGGCAGAAGCAGCTACGGCCGGCCAGTTCCGAGAACTCCGCGCTCCATTCCGCAATCCGGCACATCTCATCGAGGCCGGCAACCGTTTGCGTGCGAGCCCGGACAGGGAAGGGAATCTCTAGGCCGACCATAGGGGAATAACACCATTCCCAGTCGACAATGTCAAGTGAGAAGCCGAGACTAGAATTATCTCTTTATAATCCATTATTTATACTCAGATCAACAACTCGCCATTATCGAGGCCTCGTCTGGTTAGCCCTTGACGCCCGGAGCGCGTGCGGCCTAGTGTGCTCGTGGCAGCGAACCGACCACAGGAGGCACGATCATGGCGAACGCGACGGAGACACCGCTCCCCTTCCAGCTTCGAAAGATCGGTCATGTCGTGCTCAACGTCACCGACCTCGAGGCGGCCCTGCGCTTCTATACCGAGGTGCTGGGGCTCGAGGTCAGCGACCGGTATCCCGATAGCATGGTGCCGGGCGGGATGATCTTTCTCCGCTGCAATCCCGATCATCACGGCGTCGCCCTCGTGGGCGGAGCCAGGAAGCTGGACGCGAGCAGCCTGAACCACTTCGCGTTCGAAGTGGGGTCGCTCGACGAGGTGTTCCGGGCGCGCGCGTGGCTCGCCAAGCACGGCATTCCCCTGGTCTTCGAGGGGCGGCGCCGCGCCGGCTGCCAGATCGCGGTCGAGTTCAGGGACCCCGACGGCAACAACCTCGAGATCTACTGGAACATCGACCAGGTCGGCACCAATGCCGCCGCGCGTCCCGCGAGCGAGTGGCGCCAGGCGCGCTCTCTGGAGGACGCCGTCGCCAATCCGGTGGCGGGCCAGCGACTTCAACCCATCTCCGACTTCCGGTAGCGGCGCAGCAGCGAGGCGGAGGTCAGGCCTCGAAGACGAGGGGCGCGTCCCGATCGCCCCGGCCCTCGCGGAACAGCGCGCGGGCGTGGGGCAGCTCGTAGTAGATCTCGAGCAGGTTGCCGTCGGGATCGTGGAAGTACACGCTCTTCTGGCTGACGTGGTCCACCGCCCGCTCGATCGCCACGCCGCTCGCGCGAAGCGTGAGATACGCATCCTTGAGCGCCTGCTCGCTGTCCACGAGAAAGGCGATGTGGCGGACGCCCACCGCCCCGGGTGTCGGCGCGGGCGCGGCCTGCCCCTCCGGGATCGGGAAGAGGTCGATGGTGTGGCTCAATCCCTCGAGCGCCATGAACACGCCCCCGTGCTCGGGGTCCTCCTCGACGACCTCGAAGCCGAGAAGCGTGGAGTAGAACTTGCGAGAGCGCTCGATGTCGGCCACCCGCAACGCCACGTGACCAATCCGCATGATTCGAATCATGGCCCCCTCCATTCGAAAGACGAGCTCAAGGCCGGGCCGCTCCGGCCTTGCCGGCTCGGAGCTGCGCCGTCTCCTCGGCAAGGACCTTCCGCCCGGCAAGATCGATGGCCACACCGTACTCCCGTCGCGCATAGCCGGCGGTCAGCTTCTCCTCGAGCACATCCTTCAGGACCAGCTCGGGATCGCGGGCCAGGGGGTCGCCCCATCCGCCCGCCCCCGCGAGGAGATGACGGAAGACGTCGCCCTCCCGGATCTCCAGCGTGCACTTGGTCGGCAGCTGCCGCCGATCGCCGTCGGGGTTGAGGATATTGTCGGAGGGCGTGCCCTCCCGGCCCCCGGCCAAGCCATAAGGCAGAAAGCGGCGGCGATCGGTCCTGAGCTGGAGCGTGCCCGTCGCCTCCAGGAAGCGGTACTGGCGAACGACGGCGAGCCCGCCCCGATGCTTCCCCGCCCCGCCCGAGTCCGGCACGTAGCCGTAGCGCTCGATACGGAGCGGATACTCGGACTCGATCACCTCGATCGGGTTGTTGGAGAAGTTGACCACGCTCGAGCTGCAGGCATCCACGCCGTCCTTGGCGGGCCGCCCGCCCCAGGAGCCGAAGAGAAACTCGAGGAAGACGAAGGGCCGCCGCTCGCGATCGTAGCCGCCGAAGCTGACGCCGGTGTCGCCCCCCACCTCGCAGGCGAACACGCGATCGGGCGCGATCTGGGCGAGGGCGCCGAAGAGCGCGTTGGCGAGCCGGAACCCCGTCAACCCGCGCGCCGCCACCGCCGCGGGCATGACGGGGTTGACGATGGTGCCGGGGGGAGCGATGACCTCGATGGGTCGGAAGTAGCCCTCGTTGTTCGGCGGGTCACCGCCGATCAGATGCCGCACCGTCGCGTACACGGCGGACTTGGTAAAGGGCAGCGGCGAGTTGATGCCGCCGCGCACCTGGGGCGCGGAGCCGGTGAAGTCGGCGATCATCCGGTCGCCGTCGACGGTGAGGGCGACTTTCAGCGGGATCGGGTCCGGGTCGATGCCGTCGTCGTCGATCCAGTCGGTGAATTCGTAACGGCCGTCAGGCATCTTGGAGATGGCCGTGCGCGCGAGCCGCTCGGCCTGAGCCAGGAGCATGGTGGTGCAAGACTGGAAGCGCTCGGCGCCATGCTGGGCGATGAGCTTGAGATAGGCGCGCTCGCCCGTGAGACAGGCGGCGACCTGGGAGCGCACATCGCCGAGCACCTGACGAGGCACCCGAACGTTCCGGTCGATCAGCTCGAACACCGCCTCGACCGGTCCCTCCGCCGTGTAGAGCTTGACGGCGGGGATCCGCAGCCCTTCCTGAAAGATCTCGGTGGCGTCGCAGCCATTGCCGCCGGGCGTCTTGCCGCCCACGTCGAGCTGATGTCCGATGCTGGCGGACCAGCCGACAAGGGCCCCCTCCAGGAAGATCGGCTTGAAGATGTAGAAGTCCGGCAGATGCGTGCCACCCTCGTAGGGGTCGTTCAGGATGAAGACGTCGCCCGGATGCGTCCGCCCCGCGAACTTCTGGCGCACGCGGGCCATGGCGTCGGGGATGGAGCCGAGGTGAAGCGGCAGCGTCAGCCCCTGGGCGATGAGCCGCCCCTCCGCGTCGCAGAGCGCGCAGGACATGTCCATGGCGTTCTTGAGGTTGTTCGAGTACGCGGTGCGCACGAGCGCGATGGCCATCTCGTCCACGATGGTGTCGAGCGCGTTCTTGATCAGCTCGTGCAGGATGGGGTCGCTCAGCTCGCGAGTGGCCAATCTATCCTCCCGTGTCGATCACGATGTTGCCGTGGGTGTCGAGGTGGGTGAGGCAGTCGGGCAGCACCAGCGTGGTGGCGTCGTATTCATCGATGAGCAAAGGGCCGGACCGCGGCCGCGCGTCGAGATCCTCGCGCCCGATGACCGGCGTGCGGATCATGCCGTGGCCGGGACCGAAGTAGGCCTCGCGCTCGCCGCCCCGGGCCCGCTCGCCGGGTGTGAAGCGGGTCTCGCGACGCAGGTCCGTGGCCCGGCGCACGCGCGCCGTCAGGCGCAGGTTGACGATCTGGATCGGATCGCCCTCGGCCTTGTGGCCGTAGGTGCGCTCGTGCTCCTTGTCGAACGCCTCGGCAAGCCGGCTGATCCCGTCGATGCCCATGGCGGCGGGCCCGAGCGGCACGGCCAGCTCGAAGGACTGCCCCTGGTACTTGAGATCCGCGCTGCGCTCGATCTCCACGCGGTCCGCCCCATAGCCTTGCGCGCGCAGGAGAGATTCCGCTTCGCTCTCGAGCGAGGCGAGCGCCTCGACCAGATCGCGCGGCTCGAGGCCGGCGAGTGGCCTGAGGAAGGTCCGCACCAGGTGATGCTCCATCTCCGCCTCGAGCAGCCCGAGCGCGCTCCACACCCCGGGGGCGGGCGGCACCAGCACCCTCGCGATCTCGAGCGAGCGGGCCATCTCCGCCGCGAAGAGCGGCCCGTTGCCGCCGAAGGCGATCAGCGTGAACTCCTGCGGATCGCGCCCGCGCTCGATGGTGACGGCGCGGACGGCGCGCGCCATGCCCGCGCAGCCCAGCAGGTAGACGCCGTGGGCGGCCTCGGACAACCCGAGGCCGAGCGGCGCGCCCACCTGCTCGGACACGACGCGCCGGGCCTGGTCGGCGTGGAGGACCAGCCCGCTGGGGAGCCGCGCGGGGTGGAGATAGCCGAGGCAGACATTGGCATCGGTCAGGGTCGCCTCCGTCCCGCCGAGGCCGTAGCAGACGGGTCCGGGCACGGCGCCCGCGCTCCGGGGCCCCACGTGAAGCGCGCCGGCCCCATCCACGCTGACGATGCTCCCGCCACCCGCGCCGACCTCCGCAATGTCGATGGCGGGCACGCGCAGCAGGTAGCCGCTGCCCTTGTAGAGCCGGCTCCCCTGCGACATGCTGCCGCCGATCTCGAACTCGCCCGTGCGCTTGATCTCGAAGCCCTCGATCACCGAGGCCTTGGCGGTGGTGCCTCCCATGTCGATGCTGATCACGTTGCCCTCGCCGATGCGCCGCGCGAGGGCGGCGGTGGCGATGACGCCGGCCGCGGGTCCCGACTCGATCACGTGCACGGGCCGGCGGCGGCCGTGCTCGGCGGTCATGACGCCGCCGTTGCTCTGCATGACGAGGAGCGGGCCGGGCAGGCCGACGCGGCCGAGCTCGCGCTCGAGCGCCTCGAGATACTGGGCCATCACGGGCATGACGTACGCGTTGGTGACGGCGGTGCTCGTGCGCTCGAACTCTCTCATCTCCGGGAGGATGTCGGAGGAGAGGGTGAGGGCGAGGCCCGGCGCGCGCTCGCGCACGATGGCGCCCACGGCCTGCTCGTGGGCGGGATTGGCATAGGCGTGGAGGAGGCAGACCGCGATGGACTCCACGCCGTCCCCGGCCAGGCGATCGACGGCCTGCTCCACGCTCTCGCGGTCGAGAGCGGTGACGACCTCACCGACATGGCTCATGCGCTCGCCCACCTCGAGCCGCAGACGGCGCGACACCAGGGGCGCCGGCCGCTCGAAGTCCAGATCGTAGAGGCGAGCCAGACGCAGGCGGCCGATCTCGAGCAGATCGCGGAAGCCGGCGGTGGTGATCAGCCCCGTGCGCGCGCCACGCCGCTCCAGAATGGCATTGGTGGCCACGGTGGTTCCGTGAATGACGTCACCGACCACCGAGGGCGAAAGCCCAGCGTCGGCCAGGAGGGCGGTGGTGCCGGTGATGATCGCCTCGGCGTAGTTCGCCGTCGTGGAGAGCACCTTCCGCGTGAGGGCCCGGCCATCGGGCGCGACCAGAACCAGATCGGTGAACGTGCCCCCGACGTCCACGCCCAGCCGGTAGCTCTTGGCCTCCGTCATCGACATTCCCTCACTATCCACTCGCTCCCGTCACGGTGGCGTCTTTTCTCAGCACGTGCTTGGCGCGGCCGAACCGAAGGCCGGCAAGGCCGCGCGGCAGGAAGATCACGAACACCATGATCACGAGCCCGACCGCCACGAGATTGTAGACGACCCCGATGAAGCGCAAGCCCTCGTTGATGGCATAGAGCAGGAGGGCGCCGAAGGCGGGCCCCCAGATCGTGCCCAGCCCGCCGAACACGGCCATCCCGATCACGAGCGACGTGGTGGCGGCCGTGGCGACGGTGGGGCTCACGAGCTGAATGTAGTAGGCGTAGAGCGTGCCGGCAAGCCCGGCCAGCCCGGAGCTCAGGCCGAAGGCGAGCAGCTTGTAGACGGTGGTGTTGATTCCGAGGCTCTCCGCCAGCACCTCGTCCTCTCGAATGGCGCGAAAGGCGCGCCCGGCCCGCGTGCGACGGCAGACGTAGAGCATGGCGCCCACGCCGGCCCCCACGATGGCGGCCACGATCAGGTAGACGGCCTGGGCGCGCGGGATTCCCGTGGCGGGCAATCCCGTGAAGCTGCCGAAGTCGTAGATCCCGAACGGACCGCCGGTGACGGCGAGCCAGTTCTGAGCCGTCAGCCGGATCAGCTCGGCGAGCGCGAGCGTGACGAGGGCAAGATAGTGCCCGCGCAGCCGGAGGGCAGGAAACCCGGTGCCGAACCCCACCACGGCGGCCACTGCCGCTCCAAGCGCGAGCCCGAGCCAGGGCGAGAGCCCGAGGTGCTTGCTCGCCGCGGCGGCGGTATAGGCCCCGAGGGCGAAGAAACCGGCGTGGCCGAACGAGACCTGCCCGGTATAGCCGGAGAGCAGATCCCAGCTCGCGGCGAGGAGCGCCCAGATGACGGCCTGGGTGGCGATGCTCAGCACGAAGGGATGCGGGAGCAGCACGGGCAGGAAGAGGGCGACACCCGCCGCGCCGACAGCGAGGAGACGAAGCTTCGTCATCGCGCGGTGGCGCGCCCCAGGAGCCCCTGAGGCCGGAAGAGGAGGACCGCGATCATGACCACGAAGGCCACGCCGTTCTGCCACTGCGACGGCACGACGATGACGACGAGGGATTCCGCCACCCCGATGATCAGGCTGGCCAGCAGCGCGCCCACGAGGTTGCCCATGCCGCCCAGGATGGTGATGGCGAAGGCCTTGATGGTCAGCGGGAACCCGACCACCGGGTACACGTTGAAGAGCGGCGCCATGAGGGCGCCGCCGATGCCGGCGAGGCCGACGCCCAATGCCAGCGTGAGGGAGAAGATCCGGCCGAGATTGATCCCCATGGCCTGCGCGGCCTCGGGATTCTGGGCGACGGCGCGCACGGCCAGCCCTTGCCGGTGCCAGCGAAGGAACACGAAGAGCGCGGCCAGGAGGAGCGCGGCGACCGTGAAGACGAGCAGCCGCTGGTAGCTCACGCCCGTGAAGCCGATCTCCAGGATGCCCCGGACGAGGGGCGGAACCTGCCGATAGTCGCCGCCGCCGATGGCGAGCAGGCTCGACTGCATGAAGGTGGAGAGCCCGAGCGTCAGCACCAGGTAGAGCGAGCCGGCGGGACGGCGCCCGAGCCGCCGCTGGAGCGGTGCGATGAGCAGCGGGTACACGCAGAGCCCCAGCAGGAACGCCCCCGCTCCGCCCGCCACCGCGCCGACGACGGGCGGAAGGTGGAGAAGCACGACGGCGGCAAAGAGCACGTAGCCCCCGACGGCAAAGAACTCGCCGTGGGCAACATTGATCACGTTCAACACGCCGAAGATCAAGGTGATCCCCACCGCAAAGAGCGCGTAAAGCCCACCGAGCACGATGCCCTGAATCAGGAACTCAAGCAGAGATTGCATATGAGTCAGGGGGGAGCGAGCGCCGCTCTTGTCAAGGGTTGGCTCGGCTCGTCCTCGGCTGCGCCTCACACTGCAGTCCCCGTCCCCCACCGGTCACGCGCGTTCGGCTAGTCCGCACGCGACGCTCCTTGGCGGTCACCGAGGTACAGTCGACGGATACGGTCGGTCTGGCGCAGCTCGGCCGGAGTGCCGTCGAAGGCGTTTCGGCCGAGGTCGAGCACGAAGACGCGGTGGGCCACGCTCAGGATCATCTCCACGTTCTGCTCCACGATGAGAAGCGCGAGCCCCGACCGATTGAGCGCCTGGATCGTCGCGTAGACCTCGTCGATGAACTGCGGCGCCAGCGCGGCCGAGGGCTCGTCCAGGAGCAGGAGCTTCGGTCGCATCACGAGGGCCCGCGCCAGGGCCAGGGCGCGCTGCTCTCCGCCGGAGAGACTGCCCGCGGCCTGGCGCCGTCGCTCGCGAAGCCGCGGGAACTGCTCGTAGACGGCGTCGAGGGCCCGGGCGACCTCGTGGCGCGAGGGCAGCCCGTACCCGCCGAGCTGGAGGTTCTCGTGCACGGTCATGTCCGCGAAGAGGCCGCCGGCCTGGGCCACGAAGCCCGTCCCGAGCCGCAAGATCTGGTCGGGGCGGAGCCCGATCAGGCTCTGGTCCTCGAGGGTGATGCGGCCGCCGAAGGGGGAGAGATAGCCGAAGACCGTCTTGAGGAGGGTCGACTTGCCCGCCCCGTTGGGCCCGATCACGCCGACGATGGTGCCGGGCGCGACCTGGAGCGTCACGCCCTGGAGGATCTCGAGCCGGCCGTAGCCCGAGCGGAGCTCTCCGACCTCGAGCATCAGGCGAGCGCGGGATCGCGCCGCCGGCCCAGGAGCGCGTCGATCACCGCCGGGTCGCGCCGGATCGTCTCCGGAGCGCCCTCGGCGATCTTGAGCCCGTGATCCATGACCACGAGCTTGTCGCAGAGCTCCATCACGAACGCCATGTCGTGCTCGATGACGAGGAAGGTGCGGCCTTCCCGGCGGAGGGCGCGGATGGTATCGGCGATGCGCTGCCGCACCACGGGATGCACGCCGGCCAGCGGCTCGTCGAGCATCAGGAAGGGTGGATCGACGACGAGGTTCATGGCCAGCTCCAGGAGCCGCTGCTGGCCCACGGAGAGGCTCTCCCCCGGATCCTCGCGGAGATGATCGAGACCCAGCCGCTCCAGCCAGGCGGTGGCCGCGGGCTCCCACCCGACGCGCTCGCGGCCCATGGCCGCGATGGAGAGGTTGTCCCAGACGCTCAGCTCGCGGAAGATCTTCACCGATTGGAACGTGCGTCCGATCCCTCGCCGCGCGATCTCGTAGGTCTTGAGCCCGTCGATCCGCGCCCCGTGGAAATACACGGCGCCCGCATCCGGCCGGAGCAGATTGGTGATCAGGTTGAAGACGGTGGTCTTGCCCGAGCCGTTGGGCCCGATGAGGCCCACGATGGTCGCGGGGGCGATCTCGAACGAGCACTCGCTGACGGCGCGGAGCCCCCCGAAGAGCTTGCTCAGCCCCGTCACCGCCAGCGTGGGCGTCCCGGCGGGCGGCGTCGACGCGGCCGGGCTCATGCGCCCGCGTGGCGCGTCACTTCTTCTCCCAGGCGTACGGGGGCACCGTCACGTACTTGCCGTCCGTCTTGGCGGCGACGGCGGCAGGATAGATCGGCACCTTCTTGCCCCCCTGGATCTGCACCACCACCGTCTGGATGGGCATCCGGTGGCCCTCGGCGAGGGGCGTGAACTTGCGCGTGCCCCACGCCGTGGCGAAGGTGTTGCTCTCGATGCTGAGGCGGACCTTGTCGGGATCGAGGCTGCCCGCCTTCGCGATCGCCTCGAGGGCGACGAGGGCAGAGTCGTGGCCCTGCACGGCAAAGTTGGTGACGTCGGTGCCCGTCTTCTTCTTGTAGGCGGCCATCATCGGCTCCGAGACATCCGAGTAGCGCGCCGGCCACCAGCGGTTGTTGATGATGGCGCCCTCCATGGCCTTGGCGTGCTGGTCGATGAAGGTCTGGGCGGCCACCGTCGCCCCCATGTGGGCGAGGAGGGCGGGCACCTTCAGCTCGTACCACTGGTTGAAGAGCACCGGCCCGCTCGACCCGTAGATCTCGCCCACGATGACCTGGGCGCCCACGCGCTTGATCTTGGCGAGCTGCGGCGTCAGATCGGTCACCCCGCGATCGACGAAGTCCTCGGCCACGATCTCCACGTCCTTGGCGTTCTGCTGGAACCATTCGCGCGAGATGCGGGAGAAGTCGCGCCCCGCATCGGTGTTCTCGTTCAGCAGCGCGACCTTCCGGGGCTTCGCGTGCTCGGCCACCGCGGCCACGAGCGAGCGCACGATGTCGTTGGCGGTGGGGCTGAGCTGGAACACGTAGCCCATCTTGTTGGCGGCAATCCGCTCGCCGATCTTCAGCGAGGCCGAGCAGCAGGTGATCACGGGTATGGAGGCTTTCTGGAACTCGTCCATCACCCGGAGGAAGACGTCGCTCGACAGGACTCCCACGGCCACGTGGATCTTGTCCACGGTGAGCGCGCGGGTGACCGCGTTCAGCCCCACGTCGGCCTTGCCCTCGTCGTCGTACCAGATCACGCGAACGCGATGGGGCTTGCCCCCGAGGCTGATCCCCTGCGCCTGCACCCGCTCCACCGCGACCTCGGTGCCTGCCTTGATCTGAGCGCCGACGTCGGCGCTGATGCCGGAGATTGGCATGAACGCGCCGATCTTGATCTCCGGAGTCTCCTGGGCGTCGAGGGCGGCGATGCCGAACCCGAGCGCCATCACGGCCACGATCATGCCCACGATCCGTGCAGCGCCTCGCTCCATGGCTGTGCCTCCCTTTGCCTGCTCATGTTCCACGCGCCCGGCGAAATTCTCGATGGTGACGTGGGTTCGCGGTGGCCCGGTGATAGCACAGCGGGAGAGAGGCGTCAACGAGCCTCCGTCGTCTCCGCGCCGTCCCTCTCAGATCAGGAAGGCGAGATTCGGCAGGGGCTCGGCGGCGTTGATGAGCACGACCTTCTTCGAGCGTATCCGGAGCTCGCCGTCGACACGGCGGAGGCGGTGCGTGGCGCGCCCGACCCACCAGTGCGTCTCGTGCCTCGCCTGGATCGACAGCTCGGCGAGAAGGAAGTTCGACCCGGCCACGAGCTCGTCCTCCTCGGCCTTGGCGACCTCGATGTTGGAGATGAGCCGGCGCATGTGCGACGGCGGCTCCTGGCTGTAGCGATGGCCGGTCTGCAGTAACTTCAGGCGCGTCTCGAGTCGCGCGCGGTTGTCGTAGATGTGCGAGAGGTGCTTCTCGGGGTCGGCCTCGGGATCGGTGGTGGCGGGCACCCAGTACACGGCATCGTCCGCCAGAGGGCGAGCCACTCGGCGTAGCGCGCCTCGTCGGCCAGGCGAGCCTCGATGTAGAGAAACTCCGTCACCGCGCTGCGCTCGGCCTCGGAGACGGCGGCGGGTCCCACCGGCGCCTACGCCTCGACCATGACCTGGCGGTAGTGCCTCCAGAGCGCGCGGTTGGTCGTCTCGTCGGTGACGTGGGAAACGCCCCGTCCCTCGGCGTCGACGTACTCGCGGTTCAGCCCGCGGCTCAGCTCGATCCACTCCGCGAGGGAGGCCTGGAGCCCCGCCTGGTTCCGTCTGGCCACGATGAGGTCGTCGGGCATGAGAAACGACGCCGGCCCCATCCCCGCCTCGCTCATCCGGAGCAGCCGCGAGTTGAACTGGGGCGCGCCTTTGAGAAAGATCGGGGTGTGCCAGTGCACGCACTCCTCGACGCTCACGGGCTGCACGATGGCCACGTTCGTCTCTCCCAGGAAGAGGTTGGGAAAGATGAGGGCATGGGCCGGACCCTCGACGATGCGGCGCCGGGCCGCCTCCGCCCCATCCCGGCGCTCGAGCGCCGCCACGTAGTCGTCCACCCCTGATCCCGACGCGCCCCCCAGCCATTCGAACGGCCCCTCGTAGCCGGGAGACCAGTCGATCTCGATGTGCCCGTGGCCCCAGTCACGCACCACCGCCCGGATGGTCTTCTCGTCACCGACCACCCGACGGTACTGGGTGCGGATCGTCTTGAAGAGCGCGAGGTGCACGAATCCCAGGTGGTACCCGTCGCTGTCGTTCTCGGGCAGCATCTTCCAGTTCGCGGCGCACTGGTGCTTGACCCATCCCGCGCTGAGCTCGATCTCGCCCTCGGGCGAGAGATCGCACGACCGATCGATCAGCCGGGTGGCCGCCCCCGAGGTGCTCGCCGAGAGACGGGCCGCGCGGACACAGGCTCGCGAAGACGAACCCCCGATAGCTCGACAGGCGCGGGACGCGCGGCAGGCCGTGGGCGCTCTTGTCGAACGACGCGTAGCCCCCGGGGTACGGGACACCCAGGAGCTCGCCGCCCAAGCCGTAGGTCCAGCCGTGGTACGGACAGGCAAAGGTCCGCGCGTTGCCCTGCGCGGCCGGGCACACCATCGTCCCGCGGTGCGCGCAGCGGTTCAGAAAGACCGAGACGCCGCCCTCGCTCCCTCGGACCATGAGCACAGGCTGCGTGCCGAGGGTGCGGGTGACGAAGTCGCCGGGCCCGGGGATCTCGCTCTCGTGGCCCACGAAGACCCAGCCGCGATGAAAGATCCGCTCCATCTCGTCGGCGAAGATCCGCGGATCCGTGTAGAGCGACACGTGAACGCGATCGTCCTGGACGAGCGTCTTGTAGTCGATCAGCGGGGCGCCCCTTTCGCGAGAAGGCCCCGACGCGCGAGATTGGCCATCAAGGCGCCGGTGCCGAAGCTCCACGGCTCCGCCTCATCGCAGGCCACCACCTCGTTCACCAGGGTGCCGAGCTCGGGCGCGCCGATGCTCACCACGTCCCCCGTCTTGTGGGTGAACCCGCTCCCGGGCGCCCCGCGATCGTCCACGGGAGCGAACATGGTGCCGATGAACAGGATCATGCCGTCGGGATACTGGTGATAGCGGCTGATGGCCTGCGCGGCGAGGTCGGCGAGGTCGCGGCTGATCTCGGCCACATGGGTGGTGTGCTTCACGCGGAAACCGTCGAGGCCTTCCACCATCGTCTCGAAGCTCAGCCGCCGGGCGGAGTCGAGGGTGAACGCGTCGTCCAGCACTCTGACGAAGGGGCCCACCGCGCACGAGGCGTTGTTGTCCTTGGCGCGGCCGAGAAGGAGGGCGCTCCGCCCTTCCACGTCGCGCAAGTTGACGTCGTTGCCGAGGGTGACGCCCACGATGACGCCCCCGTGGTTGATCACGAGCACCAGCTCGGGCTCAGGATTGCTCCAGACGGAGGCGGGATGGATGCCCACGCGGGCGCCCAGCCCCACCGCGGCCATGGGGGGGCACTTGGCGAAGAGCTCGGCGTCGGGCCCGATCCCGACCTCGAGATATTGCGACCACATGCCGCGGGCGACCAGCACGTCCTTGATGCGGGCCGCCTCCGGCGATCCCGGCCTGACGCCGCGCAGATCGGGCCCGATGATGGCCTGGATCTCGCGCCGGGCGCCGTCGGCGAGCGCGGGGTTTCCCCGCGCGCGCTCTTCGATGACGCGCTCGAGCAGGCTCGCCACGAAGGTCACCCCGCTCGCCTTGACCACCTGCAGATCGCACGGGGCGAGCAGCCAGGGGCGCGAGGTATCGCGCTCTCCTTCCCGGCTGTTGGCCACGATGTCGCCGAGTCGCCCGACGACCGGCGCGACCTTGATGGCGGCCCGCAGCTCGTCGGGCGCGGCCACGTTCAGGAGCTGGCTGGCCGTCGGATACGACGGCGTCAGGTCCACCACGTCGTCCCCGCGCACCGCCACCACGCTGGGCCCTTGCTCGGCCGGGACCCACACGCGCCCGATGAGCAGGGCCCGGGCATCGCGGGGCACGCACTCGTGGGCGGACAGCTTCGCTCTCGACGTCATCGTCCTCTCCTTGCCTTACCGGTCCAGCCAGGCGCTCAGCAGACGGCCACCGTATTCGTAGCCGATGGCGATCGAGTCTAAGTGCGAGCGCGGCCATGATCAAGGGCGGGGCGCCGTGGCGCGGGTACCGATCAGCCGGTACACTGTGTCCGGCTCCCGCATCTCGCGCGGTGAAAGGGGAACTCCATTGACCACGTCCAAGACGACGCCGTTCACCATCGCCGTTCCCCAGGCCGTGCTCGACGATCTCCGCGAGCGCCTGGCGCGTACGCGCTTCCCTGATCAGCCACCCGGCGCCCCGTGGGCCTATGGCACGGATCTCGGCTACCTGCGCGAGCTCGTCTCCTACTGGCAGACCCGCTACGACTGGCGCAAGCACGAGGCCGAGCTCAACGGTTTCCGTCAGTTCACGGCCCCGGTGGCCGGAATCAGCGTGCACTTCCTCCACGAGGAAGGCCGCGGGCCCTCGCCCCTGCCCCTCATCCTTTCCCACGGCTGGCCCGGCTCGGTGTGGGAGTTCCACAAGATCATTCCCATGCTGACCGATCCCGCCCGCTTCGGCGGCGACGCGCGCGATGCCTTCACCGTGGTGGCGCCGTCGCTGCCCGGCTACGGCTTCTCCTTCGCGCCGGGGCAGGCCCGCTTCGGCATCACCGAGATCGCGGATGCCTGGGCGCAGCTCATGACCGACGTGCTCGGCTATCGTCGCTTCGCGGCCCAGGGCGGCGACTGGGGCGGCTTCATCACCTCGCGGCTGGGCGCCGCCTATCCCGAGCGCCTGGCCGGCATTCACGTGAATCTCCTCTCGCTCCGACGCGATCTCCCGCGTCCCGACAAGCCGACGCCGGAGGAGCGCGCGTACCTGGACGATCTCGGAAAATGGCTGCGCGAGGAAACGGGCTACCAGTGGATCCAGGGCACCAAGCCCCAGACCCTCGCCTATGGCCTCACCGACTCGCCCGCGGGGCTCGCCGCGTGGATCGTCGAGAAGTTCAGGACGTGGAGCGACTGTGGCGGCGACGTCGAGCGCAGCTTCTCCAAGGACGAGCTGCTGACGAACGTGATGCTGTACTGGGTCACGGGGGCGATCGGCTCGTCCTTCTGGCCCTACTACGCCCGCTACCACGCACCCTGGCCCATCGCCGACGGCCAGCGCATCGAGGTGCCCACGGCCTACGCCGACTTCCCGAAAGAGATCATCCGCCCGCCGCGCTCGTGGGCGGAGCGCGTCTACAACATCAAGCGCTGGACGGTGATGGCGTCGGGCGGCCACTTCGCGGCCCTCGAGGAGCCCAGGCTCCTCGCCGAGGACATCCGCGCTTTCTTCCGCGACCTGAGGTGAAAGAGGGGATCCCTTCATGAAGCTCGGCTTCTCGCTTCCCATGGCCGGTTCGTGGGCGACGCCGCAGAATCAGATCCTCGTCGCCCAGCGCGCCGAGGCGCTCGGCTATCACTCCCTCTGGGTCTTCCAGCGCATGCTCTATCCCATCAAGCCCCAGAACGACTACCCCCCCTTGCCCGGCCAGCCCTGGCCCAAGTCCTTCGAGCGCGTGATGGATCCGCTCGTCTCGCTCGCCTTCGTGGCCGCCGTCACCTCGCGCATCAGGCTGGGCACGAGCGTGCTGATCGTGCCGTACTACACCCCCGTCATGCTCGCCAAGCAGCTCGCCACGCTCGACATCGTCTCGGGCGGGCGGCTGGACGTGGGCCTGGGGCTCGGCTGGTCCAAGGACGAGTTCGACGCCGTCGGTGTGCCGCACGAGGGTCGAGGCAAGCGCGCCGACGAGTTCTTGCGTTGCCTCAAGGCCATCTGGACCGAGGACCCCGTCGAGTTCAAGGGCGAGTTCTACTCGGTCCCGCGCGCCAGGGTGGAGCCTCGGCCCGTCCAGCGCCCGCATCCGCCCATCACCATCGGCGGCTACGGTCCCACCGTGATCCGTCGCGCCGTCACCTATGACGGCTTCAACGGCGGCAATGTGCCGCTGGGTCAGGTCGCCCCGCTCGTCAAGGAGATCAAGGCGGCGGCCGAGGCGGCGGGGCGAGATCCCGCGACGCTCCAGATCGTCTCGCGCGGCAGCTTCCAGCTCCACGCGACGCCCAAGGGCCCCGACCGGCGTCCGCTCTGGGGCTCCCTGGCCGAGATCCGCCAGGACGTGGAGCGCTACGCGGAAGCCGGTCTCACCGAGCTGTTCCTGGAGGCCAACTTCGATCCCCGGGGCGTCACCCTGGAGGGCGCGCTCGAGGTGCTCGAAGCCCTCGCTCCGGAGTCAGGTCTTGCAATATGACAATCTCGACATGCGGGCGAGACCGTACGGGCTCAACGCGTGACACGTAAGTCGAGCGCGTGGGTGCAATCGGCTTCTCCCGCGCACGGGGCGAAGCCCAGCGATTCGTAGAGACGCGCGGCTTCGGGGTTCGCCGTGCGCAGCCGGAGGCGGTCGAACGAGCCGCGCGCCGCCCCGATCACCTCCGCCACGAGCTGCCGGCCGACCCCGTGGCGCCGATACGCCTCCAGGACGTAGAGGTGGCGCACCCGGCCCACCCGTCCCTCCGCGGTGTACGGGTCGACGTTGAGCCCGCACGCGCCGACGATCTCGCCGTTGATGCGCGCGGCGTATAGCGCCTCGCCGGGCCGATCAAAGCGGTTGGTACCACTGGCCCACTCGGCGGTCAGCCGGCGGACGAATCGGAGACCGGACCGCTCGCTTTCAGCGACCAGCGTTGTGAGCGAGGCCGGAGGCAGGTCGACAATTCGTTCAACGGTCACCATCGCGACTACTGCTCGCGCAGCCAATCCGTGGCGCGCCGGGCACCGTCAGGCAGTCTCTGCGTCATGTCCACGACCAGATGTCCGACTTCCTCTCTCCTCGAGGAGGCCATGTACTCTTCGCGCTGACGCAGGTAGGTCTCCCAGGTCGCGTCGGAGAGTCCCTCGCGCCGCTGCCGCCGGCGCTCCAGTCGCTGTCGCACGAGCTCCGCCGGCAGCTCACACTCGATCCATCGCGTGGTGGCGCCGGCCGCCGACGCCATCTCCTGCACCCGGAGGCGATCATCCTCGCGAAGAAGCGTGCCGTCGAGCACCACGCCGCCGTCTTCGATCAGCAGTCTGCGGCCCCGTTCCACGAGTGTCTCGTACGTCCGCTGATTGGCCTCGGGCCGGTAGGCTCCCTGCCCATAGGCCGTCGCGCCCTTCTCGTGGCCGAACAGCTCCTGACGCACGGCATCGGTCGACACTACCCGGAGCCCCAGCTCCCCCGCGATGGCGCGCGCCATCGACGTCTTGCCCGTACCCGCCAGCCCCATCACCGCGATCACCATCGGACGGGGCAGAGGTGTCGCGTAGCGGCGCGCCAGCTCGAAGTACCGGGCGGCCCGCTCGGCGGCCCGGCTCTTGTCGGCCGCGCTGAACTCCGGCTCGCCCAGGCGGAAGCTGAGCACCTTGCCGCGCACGTACGCCCGATAGCATCGGTAGAACGGGAGAAGGCGAAAGAGGTGCGCGTCGCTTGCGTGCGCCTGGTAGCGCTCCGCGAAGTAGTAGCCCAGGTCGGGCCGTCCGAGCGAATCCAGATCCATGGCGAGAAAGGCCACCTCGCTGGCCACGTCGCAGCATCGGAAGCGGTCGTTGAACTCGATGCAGTCGAAGATGCAGATGCCGTCGGTGACACACACGCTCTCGCCGCGCACGTCCCCGTGCCCGTCGACGACTCTCCCCTGCCGGATGCGCTCGTCGAACACGGCACGATGGGCGCCGAGCCAGCGCGCCACCCGATCGCGAAGAAGCCGATAGGCGGGGGCGTCGATGGTTCGGCCGACGAAGGGCTCGGTCTGGGCGAAGTTCTCGTCCCAGTTGCGGCCGGCCTCCTCCCACGTGCCCCACCTGTCGATGTCCGGCCCGCGGCGGGCCGTCCGGTGAAATTCGTCCAGCCGACGCGCCACCCGCTCGATATCCGCCTCCGTGACGGAGTGCTGGCGCACCATCTCGTCCAGCATCCGCTCGGCGGGCAGCCGCTTCATGAGGACGCCATACTCGATCGCCTCGCCAGAATCCGAGAGCTGGGGCGAGCCGTCCACCTGCCCGATTGGCTGGACCTTCAGATAGGTCTGCTCGCACAGTCGTCGATTCAGCCGGATCTCGGCCTCGCACGCGAGACGGCGCCGCTCGAGCGTGGTGTAGTCGAGAAAGCCGAAGTTCACGGGCTTCTTCAGCTTCAGCACGCGCATGCGCCCGAGGAGGACCACGGAGATGTGTGTCTGCGTCATCTCCACGGGCACGGGCCCCTCATCGGCCCATTGCGGCGCGTAGCGCAGTCTGTCCACCATGGCTAGCCAGTCTTTCAGATCGGATTTCTCGTCGCCTCTCTTCATCGGTCGTCGAGCTCCACCCGATCGGGCAGGGACGTAGTGACTGCGTAATTCTTTCCCGGCCAAGCTAGTGTGCTGCTTTTTTGCCCGCCGCGAATACCGCATTCATTTGAATCATGGTACTGCGAGCTCGGTCTTCTTGGCATTCGCGATGCACCCGTCACGATCTGACCGGACTGCTCGAGGAGGACACATCATGGCGAAGAGCACCGATCAAGAGCTCCGCTTCCACGACCGCGTGGACGCCGGCCGTCGATTGGCCGAACACCTCATGGCCTACCGGGCGGAGAATCCGTTGGTGGTGGCCCTCGCCCGCGGGGGCGTAGTCGTCGGCGAAGAAGTGGCACGGGCCCTGGGAGCGCCGCTCGAGGTCATGGTGGCGCGCAAGCTAGGGGCTCCCGGGCAGCCCGAGCTCGGTGTGGGGGCCATCGCTCCCGGCGTGAGAGTCGTGGACGAGAGGGCCGTGCGCGAGCTGGGGATCTCCGCGAAGCAACTCGAATGGATCACTGCGGCGGAGACGGAGGAGATGGAGCGCAGGCAGCGACGGTATCGCGGCGATCGGCGCGAGATCGAGGCCAGCGATCGAACCGTCATCCTCGTCGACGATGGTCTGGCCACGGGCGTGACGGCCCGGGCAGCCATTCACGCGCTGAGACGGCAGCGACCTCGACGCATCGTGTTCGCGGCGCCCGTGTGCGCTTCCGAGACGGCCGAGCGGCTGCGCTCCGAGGTCGACGAGGTCGTATGCGTCGCGGCCCCCAGGCAGTTCGGCGCCGTCGGTTCCTGGTACGCGGACTTCGAGCAGACGACCGACGACGAGGTGTTGAAGATCCTCTCCCGCTCGCCACGGGAGGACCGGCCGAGGTCCGCCGTCTCGTCCCCTTCCCGCGTCGACGATCTGGTGGAGGCGTGCGGCCGGCTCGCGCGTCCCCTCGAGAGCCTGGGCGATCTCGATCCGTTGATGGAGCAGATCGGTGATGCGCGTTACGTGCTTCTGGGGGAAGCCTCGCACGGAACCTCGGACTATTACGTGTGGCGCGCGCGAATCAGCCAGCGCCTCATCCAGGAGAAGGGCTTCTCCTTCATCGCCGTCGAGGGCGACTGGCCGGACTGCTTCCAGGTGAATCGCTACGTGAAAGGCCGCCCCGACGTCGGAGGGAACCCGCAGGCCGTGCTGCGGGGTTTCACCCGCTGGCCCACCTGGATGTGGGGCAACTGGGAGGTGGTGGCGCTTGCCGAATGGCTGCGGCGCCACAACGCGTCACGGCCCGAACAGCGCCGGGTCGGCTTCTACGGGCTCGATGTCTATAGCCTCTGGGAGTCACTCGACGCCGTCCTGCGCTACCTGGAGCGCGTGGACGGCCGTGCCCTGGAGGCCGCGCGTCGTGCCTACCAGTGCTTCGAGCCGTACGGCGGCGAGGGGGAGGCGTATGCCCGCGCGCGCGTGGCGCTCGTGCCCGCATCCTGCGAGCAGGAGGTCGTCGCCATGCTCACGGAGCTTCGGCGGAGCGTGCCGGCGCCAGGCGCCGGCGCCAGGGAGGCGCATTTCGCCGCCGAGCAGAACGCCCTGGTGGTTCGAGACGCCGAGAGCTACTACCAGGCCATGGTCCGGGGCGGCGAGGCTTCCTGGAACGTGCGGGACCGGCACATGGTCGACACGCTGGAGCGGATCATGCGCTTTCACGGGCCCCAGGCTCGCGCCATCGTGTGGGAGCACAACACGCACGTCGGCGACGCCCGGGCCACCGACATGGCGCAGGCCGGCATGCTGAACGTCGGGCAGCTCGTCCGGGAGCGGCACGCTCGCGAGGGAGTGGTGCTGGTCGGGTTCAGCTCGCACCATGGCAGCGTCATCGCCGGCGCGGAGTGGGAGTCACCGATGCAGCGCATGCGCGTTCCCCCAGGCCGGCCCGGGAGCTGGGAAGACGTGCTGCACCGAACGGGCCGCCCGCGCGCGCTCTTCCCGCTGGGCGGTGACGAGGCACACGCGGATGCTTTCATGGACGTGCGGCCTCATCGCGCCATCGGCGTCGTCTACGATCCTGATCGCGAGCGCGGAAACTACGTGCCCACCGTGCTCCCGCGCCGCTACGACGCGCTGATCTACCTCGACGAAACCCATGCCCTCCACCCGCTCCCGCTCGAGCCGAGGCCGGATGGTGAGCCACCCGAGACTTTTCCCTGGGGCATGTGACCGCTGAATCCGCCGACGTCGCCTCCATTCGCGCCCTCAGGCGGCAACGAGGCGGCTTCACGAGAGAGTGGCCGGCCCGTTGCCGGTTCGCGTCGAACCCGCCTCCGAGCCATCTTGGCCCAACCCAAGATGACATGGCCGGACCCGTCATCGCATAAGATTACAGGTGACGATGAGTGTGTCGACGTCGACGATCCGCTGTCCCGTGTGCGTGGACTCCGCGACCTCGCGCTGGGGCTCCCGAGGGGGCCACGCCATCTTCGAGTGTGGCGCGTGCGGGCTGACCTTCTTCGACCTCTCGAGCTTCACGGCCCACGACTATCGAGACTACTACCGCTACACGGAAACCTGGAGCGAGACCGACATCGTGTACGAGGTCGAGGTGCGGCGACGGCGGACCGTCCGACAGCTCCGACGCCTCGCCTCCATGATCCCCGGCCGCCGCCTGCTCGACATCGGGGCGGGGCCCGGATACTTCTGCCGCATCGCCCTCGACGAGGGCTGGGACGCCGAGGGAGTGGAGATCTCGGCGCGGGCCGTGGAGATCGGCCGGGACCGGCTCGGCGTGAGCTACATCGATCTCGAGGCGGTGCCCGCGGCCAGTGTGGACGTCGTCTGCTGCCGCCACGTGGTCGAGCACGTGGCGGATCCGCTCGGCCTTCTCCGGGCGCTTCGGCGAGTGCTCAAGCCCGGCGGCGTGCTCGTCGTCCACGCTCCCCACCGGGAGCCCTTGAGCTTTGTCCTGCGAAATCGGCTCCTCCGCCGGCCGGACACGCTGTGCGCCCTCTACCTGCCGGACCACGTGCTGGGCTTCACCGGCTCATCGCTGGCGCGAGTGGCAAAGCGAGCGGGCTTCGACGCGCTCTCCGTGGAGACCACCGGCAAGTGGAGCGCCTATTCCGATCCCTTCTTCCTCCGCCATCACATCCGCCAGCGGACCTTCCTGACCCTGTCCCGTCACGTCACGCGTCAACTCGTGGACAGCGTGGGCGTCTGGCTTGGCCAGGGCGACTGGGTCGTGGGCCATTTCCGGAAGTCACCGGACTAGGCGCCGGCTATGGACTCGGCCGGGCAGGCCCCTTGCTCGCCCATTCGCGCTTTCTCCTCCACGGCCAGGCAGAAGTCCTGGGTCTTCTTCTTGAACAGCTTGCTGAGATCGTCGGAGAATCCGAATACGGCCCAGGGCGCGCGCTCGGCCGCGAAGGCCAGCACCGCGTCCACCTTCTTCTCGCGTCCCCTGACTTCCGCGGCTCCACCGTAGCAGGCGAGGACAGCCGCGTACGACTTGCCCGTCGGGATGAAGTTGACGCTGTGCTTGGTGACGCGCTTGTAGGCCCACAGCAAGTCCGCGTGTCGGAGCAGATCGAACCTGAACACCGTCCGCTGGATCAGATACTTGTCGGTCACGAGCCACCCGCCGCCCTTGTGGCGGGGCGACTCCGACTCGCGTTTGGCATCGAGAGCAATGCCGAGCGGATCGCCCCAGGAGGCTACTCGCTTCACGAGAGGGTGTGAGGAGGGAGCGTGAAGATATCGCCACGCCGGCAGCCCATACCGCCAGAACAGGAAGCCCAGCACGAGCGCGGCCCCGATGGCGATGTATCCGGGGAGCCGGAACGCCCCGTCATCGACAAAGTACGGGTAGAAGCGGCTCTCGATCGCCGCCACCCCCGGTCTTCCGAATAGCTGCCTTCGAAGGTCTCCGGGCATCCTGACGAGCTCGCCCTCTGCCGTCGTGGGAGCCCCTGCGGCGCTCTTCACCACGAGCAGCCGGTCACCGACCACCAGGGCAAAGTATGCGGCGGAGACCGAACGGCTCGTCTCCACGCCTCCGCGCTTGTGAATCGTCACCTGCTGAACGCCGGTGTCGAGCGCCCTGGACCCTGTCACCTTCACGAAATAGCGCGGCGCCGTCGTCACGTCGGTGACCGAATCCAGGTAGGGCTGGCCGACCTCGAACGGTCCCATCACGAAGTTCCGGACGTAACGGTGCTGGGCGGCGGCGAAGAGCACCGCGCCGCAGAGGATGAGCCCCCACGCGAGCACGCGCCGGCGGCACGTCATCCGAATCATCGGGTGGACCCACGTGTCCACGCGCTTTCCGCTCCTACCGGAACAGCGACTTCAGCAGCAGGGAGGCGATGCCCGGCTCGCGGAGGAGGGCCACGATGAGGTCGCGGTGGCGATTGAAGCGGGCGGTGCGACGGATGACGTCCTGGACGGAGTCGGAGCCGAGGGCGCGCACGAGCTCGTCGATCTCGCGGTCGCGACAGCGGACGAGGAACTGGCGAAGCCAGCCCGACATGCGCAGCTCCGGCCCGAGCTGTGTCTCCCAGCGATCTTCGTAGCGCTTGAGAAAGCCCTCGTCGAGGCGCCCGGCCTGGAAGCCCTCGATCAGGGTGTCGGCGGCGAGCGAGGCCGTGAGCAGGCTGTAGAAGATACCGCCGCCCGTGGTCGGCTTCGTGAAGCCGCCGGCGTCACCCACGAGGAGGAGCCGATCGGCCACCGTCTGCGGCGCGGGCTGCAGGGGCAGGAGGCGCCGCACCGGCCGGCCCGGCTCGCCACGCAGCCGCGCCCGCATCTCGGGCCGGGCGAGAAACCGCGCGAGCCCGGCGCCCGCGTCGCCGCGCGAGAGGGCACCCAGCTTGAGGGCAGCGCCCTCGCCGCGCCGCACCGGCACCGCCCAGAGAAAGCCATCGGGCGCGATCTCGCGACCGAAGTGGATCTCGACGGCGTCGGCGGGCTCGCTCTCCACCTCGACCTGCGCCGTGTGCAGCACGTGGGCGGGCAGGCCCAGGCCAAGCTGGCGATGGAGGCGATAGGAAACGCCGCAGGCGAGGACGCAGGCCCGGGCGTGGATGGCTCGCGCGCCCGAGAGGAGCGTGACGCCGTCGGCGTCCGACGCGATCTCGTCCACCCGCGCGCCCGTGCGCACGGTCGCCCCGGCGCGCTGGGCCTGCTCGGCCAGGCTCCGGTCGAACTGCGCCCGATCCACGGCCAGGAGCTCCTCCGTGCCCGACCCCGTCCACGGCACGTGGCAGGAGCCTCCGCCGGGGGCGATGAGGCAGGCGCGCCGCAGGCGGTTGAGCACGACGTCCTCGGAGATCTTGGTCAGCGTGGCCGTCTCGAGCGAGATGATGCCCGTGCAGTGGACGGGCTCGCCGATGTGCTCATGCTCTTCGAGGACGGTGACGTCGAGGCCCGCCTCGGCGCAGCGGCGGGCGGTCAGGAGGCCGGCCGGGCCGCCCCCCACGACCGCGACATCGTGCATGCGGCCATGATAGCGGTCCGGGTCTGCTCTACCAACTTTTGCGGCACTGGGTCAATTTGCTTCGCCATACTTCGTTGCGAGCGGGCCGGCAGCCCTCAACGTCCGTTCAATTCAGCCCTCGCCTCGAGGCTACGCCCCTCAGCTCGAACGGCCACGTACGCCTCGGGCTGCCGGCCCGCTCGCGCGTGGCAGTTCGAGCTGAGGGCGCAGCCCGAGGCGAGGGCTGGGTTGATGTGGCTCGCAACTTGCCCCAGTGCCAGGGGCGTGATCAGATCTTGGGGCCGCGACGATCCCAGCGGCCGAGGCCCGTGATCCAGAAGGACAGCGCGATGAGCCGCAGGTCGAGCCAGAAGCTCCGCCGGCGGATGTAGAGGAGATCGTAGCGGAACTTTCGACGCCGGGGCACGTCGCGGGCCGCGAAGACCTGGGCGATGCCCGTCAGTCCCGGACGCACCTGATGCCGGCGCTCGTAGCCGGGCACGTCGGCCAGCCGGCCGAGGGCGCCGCCGGAGCTGGTCTCGATCTCGGCCGGCACGAGGGCGCGCGGGCCCACGAAGCTCATGTCACCCACGAAGATGTTCCAGAGCTGCGGCAGCTCGTCGATGGCCGAGGCCCGGAGCCAGTAGCCGACCGGGGTGATGCGGCAGTCGCCTTGCATCGCCTGGAGGGGCCCGAAGCGCTCGGCATCGGGCACCATGGAGCGGAACTTCAAGCTCCGGAAGGGGCGCCCGCCCACGCCCACGCGCTCCTGGCTGAACAGCACAGGCCCGCCGTCCCCCAGCTTGATGGCGATGGCGACCAGGGCCCAGAGCGGCGCCGAGAGGACGAGGCCGAGGCCCGCGAGCGCCACGTCGAACGCGCGCTTGCGCCGTGACTGGCGCACGGGCCGTGGCTCGCTCCCTGCCTCGCGGAGGATTCGCGCGTAGGCATCCACCTGCCCCGGCCGGTCGAAGCTCTCGGCGGCCCGGCGCGCGTTGGCGCCCAGATGCCGGCACAGCTCGCGGTCGCGGTAGAGCTCGAGCACGCGGGAGGCCAGGACCGCGGCGTCGCCCGGGGGGGCGAGCAGCCCGCAGTCGTGCTTGAACGTGATGTTGGCGACCTCGCACGCGGGCTCGACGGCGGCGACGTAGGGCCGGCCCGCGGCGAGGATCCCGTAGAGCTTGCTCGGGACGATGCAGCCGGCCAGCCCCTGGCGGAGTCCGATCACGAAGATGTCCGCGCTGCCGAAGGCATCGGCCAGGCCCTCTTCCGGCTGGCGCGGGAGAAATCGCACCCGCTCGAGGCCCAGCTCGCTCACGCGGGCGGCGAGGGCCGCCTGCCGGGCGCCGCCGCCCATGAGCACCCACTCGATGCCGGGCTCGCCCCGGAGCCGCGCCGCCGCCTCCACGAACGTGTCGAGGTTCTGCGAGAGGCCGAGGTTGCCCGAGTGCATGACCACGAAGGGCTCCGCGAGGCCGTGGGCCCGGGCGAAGGCATTGTCCTTGGGCCGCGGGATGATGGCGGCGCAGTCGGCCCAGTTGTGGATCACCGTCACGCGGGCGGGATCGGCGCCCTTGCCCTCCACCAGGCGGTCGCGCATGGTCTCGCCCACGGCCACGATCCGGTCGGCGCGCGCGACGAGGGCGCGTCCGACCCTTTCCAGCGCCGCGTCCATCAGGCGGCTCCGGAAACTCTCCATGAGGCGGGTCACCTCGGGGAAGAGGTCCTGGCAGACATAGACGAAGCGCGCGCCGGCCCGCCGCGCGGCGTACAGGGCGGCGAGGCCGATGATCGGCGGATCGGTGAGCGCCACCACCACGTCGGGACGCGCGGCGCGGCGGCCGGCCACCCAGGCCGAGAAGAAGTAGCTGATGTAGTTGGCGACGCGACCCGCGAAGCGCGATTTGTCGAAGGTAGTGCCGCGGGCGCGCAGGATCTCGACGCCGTTCCGCGTCTCGCGACGCACGAGCCCGAAGCCGCGGCCGCCGTCGCCCGGCCGCTCGCCGCACACCACCGTCACTTCCATCCCGTGCCGGGCCACCAGGTCCTCGCAGAGCTGGGCGAGGAGCTGGCCGGTGGCGCCGTCGTCGGGCCAGTACGAGCGGTTGAAGACGCAGACCCTCATGCGCCCTTCTCCACGCCCGTCGATCCGAGGACGAGGGCGTCCATGCGCGTGCGGAGGAAGCAGTCGAGGGCCTGGAGCGGCGTGAGCACGATGGGCTCGTTCTCGTTGAACGAGGTGTTGAGCACCACGGGCACGCCGCTGAGCTTCTCGAAGGCCTTGATGAGCTGCCAGTATTCAGGGCTCGCGCTCCGGCTCACGGTCTGCAGCCTCCCCGTGCCGTCCACGTGGGTCACGGCAGGAATGACGTCGCGCTTCTCGGGGCGCACCGGGTAGACCTGGACCATGAAGGGGTCGGGGACGGCGCCCACGAAGTAGTCGTCCAGCGACTCCTCGAGGATGGAGGGCGCGAAGGGACGGAACCGCTCGCGCATCTTGATCTTGCTGTTGATGATGTCGCGCATGTCCGCGCGGCGCGGGTCGGCCACGATGCTGCGCTGGCCGAGGGCGCGGGCACCCCATTCCATGCGCCCCTGGAACCAGCCCACCACCTGCCCCTGGGCCACGCGCTCGGCCGCCCAGCGCGCGCGGTCCTCGAGATCCTCGAGGGGCACGAGGCGACAGCCGGCGAGATCTTCCTTGCGTTGCGTCAGGGCCTCCTGGACAGCAGTCGCGTCGAAGTGCGGCCCCCACGAGGCGTGCTCCATGGTGAAGCCGTTGCGGGGATTGCCGAGTCGCTCGTGCCAGACCATGAGGGCCGCGCCGAGCGCGGTGCCGTCATCGCCGGCCGCGGGCTGGATGTTGACCTCGGTGAAGGGCGTCTCCGTCCGGATCTTCCCGTTCATCACGCTGTTCAGGGCGCAGCCCCCCGCGAGGGCGAGGCGCTTGAGCCCGGTGCGGCGCTGGACCGACCGGAGGAGGTGGAAGGCCGCCTCCTCGAAGACCGCCTGCGCCGAGGCCGCGATCGCCTCGTGTCGCGGCTCGAGGGGATCCTCCGGGCGACGCGCGGGCCCGAGCAAGGCTTCGAGCTCGGCGGTGAAGACGCGCCCCATCACGGGCTCGCCGCCCTCCCAGGTCATGTCGACGCCGCCCGTGTGGTGGCGGAAGTAGCGGAGGTCGAGACGGAATGTCCCGTCGTCCTCCAAGCGGATGAGCCGCCGGAGGGCCGGCGCGAAGTCGGGGGCGCCGTAGGCGGCCAGGCCCATCACCTTGTACTCGTCGCCGTACTTCATGAAGCCGAGATACTGCGTGACGGCGAGATAGAACATTCCGAGCGAATGCGGGAAATGCACGCGACCGAGGACGTCGAGGCGATTGCCGTGGCCCGTGCCCCAGGAGGTGCTCACGAAATCGCCGAAGCCGTCGATGGCGCACACGGCCGCTTCCTCCCACGGCGAGACGAAGAAGGTGCTCGCGAGGTGGGCGGGGTGGTGCTCGACCCAGTGCATGCCGGAGCGCACGTACCACGCCGACAGCCCGAGGGCAGTCGCGGCTTCCTCCGCGGCGTCCTTCACGCGCCGCCGGTTGGTGGCGCGATCCTTGACGAGACGCACCGAGGGGCGGTGGAGCGCGGCGTAGAGGGCCTTCTTCCAGAAGTGCGCGCGCGGATCGCGCGCGATGGCGATGGCTTCGATCGCGAAGGGCTCGATGCCCGCCATGCTGAGGCAGGCCCGGATGGACTCCGCGGGAAAGCCGGCCCAGTGCTTGACGCGAGTGAGCCGCTCCTCGGCTATCGCGGCGACCAGCCGTCCATTCACGAGGAGCGCGGCTGCCGCGTCTCCGTGGTACGCGCTGATGCCGAGAACCGCGTTCATGAGCCCGGTTTTCTCCCTTGGCTGAGGCGTCCGGCCAAGTTTTGAGCATACGCTGTGCCATGGCTTCGCCCCAAGCTTTTCAGGTACTTATAGGACGGACGACGGCCCTCCGGAGAGGCCCCAGCGACACTTTCTGCGAGGGGCTTTCCAACCGCTGTCAGCGAGACGGCTCGCCGAGGGTGGCGAGAAACCGAGCGCTGAATGCCCGCTGGGTGAAATCACGCTCCCAGCGGACGCGGCCCGCCTCGCCCATGCGTCGCGCGAGGGCGGGATCCTGGAAGAGCCTGAGGAGAGACTTCAAGACGCTCTCGGGATCCGCGGGGTCCACAAGGTAACCGGTGGCTCCATCCTCAATGAGCTCGGAAGCCGCGCCCGTCGCACCCACGCAGGCGCGACCGGCGCGCATCGCCTCGAGGAAGACGAGCCCGAAGCCCTCCTCGCTCGACGGCATGACGAAGAAGGCGCAGTCGCGATAGAGCGCGTCGAGGCCCGTCTCCGTCACGCGCCCCTCGAACCGGATGGCCGCGCCGAGCGGGGCGGCCCTCGCCTCGAGCCGCGGAAGGTCGTCACCCGCTCCCGCCACCACGAGGCGCGCGTCCGGAATCTCGGCGAGGAGACGGGGCCAGATGTCGATGAGGAGATCGTGCCCCTTGTAGCGCTCGGATGATGCCATGCGGCCCACGATGAGGGCGAAGCCGCCTGCGGCCGCGCGCGCCTCGTGATCGATGGGCTCTTCGAGAGCGGGCGTGGCGAGATGGCACACCGTGACGTCGCGCCAGGCCAGGTCGGGGTTCGCCTCGCGAAAGCGCCTGACCGTGTGCTGCGAAATTGCCAGGAGGCGGCCCGCGCGCTCGAAGGCCACGCGCTCGAGCCGGCGGAGAGGCCGCCAGCACTCGATGCCCACGAGCACCGTCGCGAGCGTGGCGCGACGCCACCAGGCGAGGAGCTGGGCCAGGGGCCCCAGGCGCAGGTGAAGACAGACCACGTGCGCGGGCGAGGGAGCTCGGCGGAGCATCCGGGCGGTGAGCGCGGTCAGGCCGAGCTTGCTTCCGCCCGCGCCGGCGAGCCCGATCCCCTGCCCGGGATCGGCGACCGTCGAGGTTTCGTCGTGCAGCGCGAGCACCCGGACCGGCGCGAGCGCGCGCGCCACCTGTCGTGACATCGCCGAGACGCCGTCCATCCCGGCGAGCCCCGGGGTGACGACGATCGACGGGGCGCCGTGCACTGCCGCGCGATACCACTCGGCGAGATCGGCGGCGACCGCGTCCCAGGCGTAGCGCCGGCCCACGAGCGCTCGTCCCCGCTCGCCCATGGCGCGCGCGCGGGCGGGATCGTCGAGGAGTGTCCGCATACCCGCGGCCACGGCCTCCGGCTCCTGGGCGACCCAGAATCCCGCCCCCACGGTCTCGATCTCTTCCCACGGGCACGTCCGTGTCGCCACCACGGGCACGCCCGCGGCCATGGCCTCCGCCGCGCTCAGCCCGAAGCTCTCGGAGTCCGAGCACAGCACGAGCAGGCTCGAGGCGGAGAGCAGCGCCCACTTGTCGGTCTCGCCGAGCTGACCGGCCCAGTGGACCGCTCGAGCGGCGAAGCGCGGCTCGATCTCCCCACGATGGCCGCGCTCGTCGGGACCGGCGATGACGAGGCGGGTGTCGGGCCGGACGGTCAGCACCCGGTCGAAGGCCTGGGCGAGGAGGTCCAGACGCTTGATCGGATGAATCCGCCCGAGAAAGGTGACGAGGGGCGCTCCCTCCGGCACTCCCAACCGTCGGCGGATCTCCGATCCGGCCGCGGCAGCGACGGCCGGCGCCTCCACTCCGTTCGGCAGCGTGACCACGGGAGCGCCGGGCGCCCACGCTCGAACGGCCCGCGCCTCGGCCCGCGAGGTGGCGTGGAGGAAGGTCGCATCGAGCAGGCTCCGGCGCTCGATCAGTCGGTACGCGACGCGCTTGCGCCAGCCACGCTGGGCGATGGAGCCGGGGTCGAGCATGCCGCGCGGCGAGATCACGAAAGGCACTCGGGCGCGGCGCGCGTGGCGCGCCGCAGCCCACCCCGGCACGCTCCAGAGGCCATGCACGTGGACGAGATCGCTTCGCGAGACGGCGTCATCGAGGGCGGCGCCGAGACCGCGGGCCCCGAAAGACCGCCGGGGGAAGCCGCGCGGCAGGTAGCGCACGGGCACTCCCTCGTAGACATCGCCCTCGAGCGGCGAGCATGGCAGCTCGGATGGCCCGTCGGCCGTGGTGGTCAGCACCTCGACCTCGACGCCCTGGCGGAGGAGGGCGCGACAGAGCCCGAGCACGCTCCGGGGCGGCCCGCCATAGCGGAAGGCGGGCGCGAAGTAGGGCGTGACGTGGAGGACTCGCATGGAGCCGGCCCTCAGCGTCCCAGCCGCCGGCGTCCGGCCCGGCGGGGCCGGGTCGAGCGCGAGCCGCCCGAGTGCCAGAGCAGGACGCGGTCCAGCACGAGGGTGAGGCCGCCCAGATAGACCATCATGGTCACGGTCAGCCCCAGCGTCTTGACCCAGGACCGCTCGAAGATGTAGAGGCACAGCCAGAACATCACGGTGGCCAGCCCCACCGCGAGATCGCGATGGCGGATCGCTCCGAGCCACCAGTGGTACGCCATCCCGATGAGGAAGCCGTAGACGAGGACGGGCAGGAACATGAGGGGCACGCCGAAGTCGACGTAGGACTCCGCCGCATAACCGAAGGCGATGTTCGTCCCTTCCTTCGCGCCCGCCACCCACACTCCGGAATACTGCGTCACCATCTCGCTGTCGGAGATGACCTCGCCCTTGTCCGGGAAGAGAAAGCGCGGCATCACGAGGTTGGTGAGGGCCCGACCCAGGATGACGCCGTTGGTGTGCGGCAGGACCTGGGGCACGCGGCTCACGGCCAGGGCGGGGTAGTAGACGACCCACAGGCGGTCGACGAACTTGTCGACGTCCTCGAAGAGCTCGGTGTGATCGTTGTTCAGCCACGCGCCGGTCAACGCCGTGATGCGCTTGAGGCGCGCCTCGCGGGACTCCGCGAAGACCTGGCTCTCGAAGTCGTGACGGAAATCCTGCCGGATGGCCATCCACAGCACGCCCGTGAAGAGCATGGGGACGGCGAGCACGCCGAGCACGATCCAGTGCTTGACGCTGCGCCGATCGAAGACGCCGAGAAGGGCGACGGCGGCGAGCATGATCGGCTCTCGAAAGCCCGCGAAGAAACCCGTGAAGCCCAGGGGGATCTCGCAGAGGAGAATGACGGCGATCCAACCCCAGCGGATGCGCGGGTAGGTCAGGCGCCGGAAGATTATGAAGAGGGTGGCCAGCCTCGCATAGGTCAGGGCGAGGATGGCCTGGGTCAGGGCCGGCACTTCCCAGGCGAAGCTCTGGATCGTCCCCGTCGCGATGGTCGTCCCCACGTAGACGGCGAGCAGGGTGGACCACGTGAAGGCGTTGGCGAGCCGCGGGTCGCCGCTCGGCCTCGGCGAGACCAGGACCTTCATGCCGAGCACGAGGCCGAGGAGGAGCGCGACGAGACAGCCGAGGCCGATGAGGACCATGGGCCGGTAGTCGCTCAGGTCCATGGTGTCCAGCGACCGACCGGTCAGCGCGTGGTAGTAGACGCCCATGGTGATCTGGGCCCACTGGAAGGTGAAGGCCATGGCGAGGACGGGCGGGCCGTCGGCGGTTCTCAGATAGCGCCATCCCGCGCACAGGACCACGATGCCGGCCGCGGCGATCCAGTCCGCCGCGATGATCCAGGCGCCCGTCGCGGCCGCCGCCACCCCGAAGGCCCAGACCACCGGAGAGCCGTTGAGCGGTCCGCTCAGGGATTCCCCGGCCGACCGGTAGCCTCCGGCTGCGGGCAGCATCGACATCGCGGGGCGATTGAAGCGCAGCATGGCTAGGTCAGGATCCCTTCCTCGTCCGCCGTGGCTCCGACCACGGTGTGCGGACGGGCCAGGGTCACGCACGCGGCCACGAGTCCGGCCGTGGCCGCCGCGAAGGAATACATTTCCGCGCGCGCCCGGCACGCCGGGACCGCGTCGTGGCCCGCGCGCAGGCGCGCCCGCACCCGCTCGAGGGAGCGGGCCAGCGCCGCCACGTCGCCTGCCGCGAACACCTCGCCCGTCTCGCCGGGCGTGATGAGGTCGGGGGCGCATCCCACGCGATCGCTGACCACGCAGGGCAGCCCCGAGGCGAGCGCCTCGTTGACCACCAGGCCCCAGGTCTCTCCCCAGTCGCTCGGCAGCGCGAGACAGTCCGCCGCGGCGTACACGCGGCCGAGCTGGGTCTGATTCAGGAAGCCCGCCCAGTGCAGCTCCACGCCGAGCTTGCGCGCCTCGGCGCGGCACTCCGCCTCCAGCTCGCCCGCCCCGACCATGAGCAGGCTCACGGGCGGATCCATCCGCGCAATGGCCCGGACGAGGTCCAGGGGACGCTTCTTGGGCTCGAGCTTGCCCGCGAACAGCACCACGAAAGCAGAGCGCGGGAGACCGAAGGCCGCGCGGGCCGCCTGGCGCGCCTCCGGCGTCTGGTGGGTGGCCGCGGCACGCCCGAAGAACTCGGTGTCGATGCAGTGCGGCGCGTCCCAGACCAGCGAGTCCCTCGCCCCGAAGCGTCGGAGATAGGCGCGCGCGTGGTGGCCGACACAGAGATACCCGTCGAAGCGCCCGAGCAGGAGCCGCGTCCGGAGCCTCCACGGCCAGCGCCGCCAATCCGTGGGAGCGGTCCCGAGGTTCGTGTCACCGCGATAGAGCGTGGGGATCCCCTGCCCCCGGCATGCCCAGAGCGCGCGGGCGAGCGTGACGGAATGCCAGCCGGGGATCAGGGCGATGTGGGGCCGGCTCTCCCGGATGGCCGAGGCGATCTCCGGAACGTCGAGGCCCCAGAAGCGGTCGCTGTGCACGCTCTCTCCCGGCCGCGAGGGTCGAAGGACGCGACAGCGGTACCCGTCGGTGAGTGGCACGTCCCATTGAAACGGCTGTCCGAAGCCCGCCCCCTGCTGCTCCGCCGTGGGCTGCGCCGCGTAGAGCACGGTCAGGTCGATGTCGCGACAGCGCGCTGCGATGTGGCGGAACCACGGCGCGTAGTACTGGACGGGATGCGTGAGGATCGCCGTGAGCCTGATGGGCCGCATGGCCAGCACGGCGCCCGGCTTTGTTTCCCGCGTCATTCCCAGGCCCGGTCGGCGAGGAGAGGGCTGTCCCGCCGGACGAAGAGGACATCACCCATGCGCAGGCGCTTGTCCCGCGGCCGCTGGGACAGGCACGCGAAGTCGTACAGCTCGAAGCCCCGTTCGCGGAGGAACTCCAGCATGTCGACGAAGACGGCCCGCCCGTTGTCGTTGATCGGATAGAACTGCAGCTCGGTCAGGATGACTTCCGTCTTCTCCAGGAGCGCGCGGGCCCCCGTGAGGGCCGTGACCTCGTGGCCTTCGATGTCGAGCTTGAGGAGGGCCCGGTCCGATCGCGTCACGCGCGGCGCGATCAGCGCGTCGAGGGTGGTGGCGGGACATTCGACCTCGCCGGGCGCGACCTCCCCCGCGTGGCCGACCCAGGCCCCCGTTCCGCCACCCTCCTCGCCGCCCCCGATCATCCGGACGCGAGAGATGCCCGGCTCCGTGATGGCGACCGCGTGCACGACCACGCGGGGCAGGCGCGCGGCGAGGGCGGTGAGCTTCGCTGTGCAGGCGGGCTGAGGCTCGATGAGGAGAAACGTGGAGTCCGGGAAGGCCGCGCGCGCCAGCTGCGTCCACTCCCCCCGGTTGGCCCCGCAGTCGATGACCACCCGCGGCGCGTATCCCGCGCTTCGCAGGAGGAGGAGGGCGTCCCGCATGCCGTCGAAGCGATTCGCCGGCCAGCGGTGCACCGAGTACCCCCCCGTCGTCAAGAGCGCCCGCACGCGCTCCTTCAGCCGGCTCATGCCTCACCGGCCCTGGCGGCCACACCCACCCGATCGAGGAGAGCGGCCAGCTTGCCCGCCAGCGCGCCCGCCGACCACTCGCGCAGCGACTCCCAGTTGACGGCTCCCGGGTCGTAGCGCGGGTTGTCCACGAGGGCGGCCAGCTCGTCGTAGATCGCCTCCACGCGCGCGCCGGCGCGGTCGGCGTCGCCGTAGGTGACCACGCGGGCCGTGGGCGACGCGGCGGTGCCGCGGAGGACGTCCACCACGCTGCTGGCTTCGTGGTACACGGCGAGGAGCGGGCGCTCGGAGAGGAGCGCGGGGTAGAGCTTGCTCGCCGTGTAGTGCCGCTCGCTGCTTCCCATCAGGAGGATGGCGCTGGCCTGGGTCTGGACCGTCAGGGCGTCCAGGTAGTCGAGCCGTCCCGGCATCTCGGTGACGCGATCGGCGACGCCGAGCGCGCGCGCCACGGGAAGCACGCGCCAGGGGGCCCCGGGCGTCGTGACGTTGCTCGTGCCGAAGAAGTGCAGGCGAAGCCGCGCGTAGAGATCAGGGCGCCGGCTGCCGAGGAGCGCGGTCGCCTCCAGGACGGCGCGCAGCGTCTCGAAGCCGAGAGGAAGCAGCGTTCCGACATAGCAGAGATGCACCTGCCCGTCCTTGGGGTCGAACCACGGGTTGCTCCGCAGCTGGCGCCGGAGGGCGTCGAAGTCCGCGGGCTCGCCGCCCAGAGGAATGTCGGCGCACGGCGTCTCTCTGACCCACGGATAGCGGTCGTGGAGCAGCTCGTAGGTCGCGCTCGACACGGCGGTGATGGCGTCGGAGGCTCGGAGCGCCATCGGCTCGAGCCGCATGGCCAGAGCCCGGCTCAGCCGGCTCTTGAGATCCGGCCGGCCGCCGGCACCGCCTCCGACCGTCTCTCCCCAGGCGCCGACCCACGGATCCTGGTAGTCGAGCACGAAGGGAACGCGGAAGCGCCGCTTGAGCCAGGGCCCGAGGAGGGCGGGATAGGCGGGATAGATGGTCACGAACAGCGCGTCGAAGCGCTCGCGGCGCAGGAGCCCGGCGCAGGTGCCCAGGAGTCCGGTGAAGGCGCGCAGACCGAGGTCGCCGATGCCGAGCCGGCGCGTCAGAGAGGCCGGCCACGCGCGCGCATGGACGACCCGCAGCGACGGCGGCACGAGGTCGGCGAGGGCGGGATCGAGGCGCCCCTCGTAGTCGCGCGGGTCGACGGCGACCACCGTGGGCTCCCAGCCCCGCGCGGGGAGATGAGGAGCGAGCAGGCGCACGCGATGCGTGGCCGCGTTCGTGTCCGGCGGAAAGTGCGGGCTCACCATCAAGACGCGGCGCACGGCCTACCTCACCGCCTCCACGTAGAGCGAGTACGGCGCGTGCTCCTCGCGGTCCTGGCCGAGCTCCGGATCCCGCGAGATCTTGTATTCCGCGCGCTCGATCCGTTCGAAGCCCGCCGCGCGGAGGCGATGGGCCAGCGTCTCGAAGTCGTACCCCCAGCGATGCTCGTCCCACTGGTGGAAGACGTGGTTGATGATGTCCATCCGCGTGGGCAGGTCCTCCGGGAAGGGATCGGGCACCGCGAGCTCGCGGAAGCCGGACAGGTCGCCGCGGCAGTACGCCTGCAGATAGCGCTCGGCGTCGGGCACGATGATCCGCAGCACCCCGCCGGGGCGAAGGGCTCGGTGACACTCGCGGAGGAAGTCCGGCAGCTCCTCACGCGTCTCCAGGTGCTCGACGAACTGCTCGACGCGGATCCCGATGGCCGCGCCGTCGCCCAGGGGAAGCGAGCGCCGGCAGTCCCACGAGATCACCTCAGGGCGGCACGCGAAGAGATCCAGGTTCACGAAGTCTGTCAGGACCTGCGGGCCGCAGGCGACGTTGGCGCGGAGATCGCGCCGGCGCCGGAGGGCCGCGAGCCGGCGGCGCCGCCAGGGAAAGAGGCCGTTGGCCAGCCAGGCGAGGCCCGCGTTGGCCTCCACGCGGAGCTGGTCGAAGAGGAAGCGCGTGATCGGCATGTGCGCGAATAGCCACTGGCCGAAGCGCTGCTTGAGCGTCATCCCAGGGGCTCCGCCAGCCACTCCGAGCTCAGATCGGGGACGAGCCCGGGCTCGAGCGAGGTGACCACGTAGCCCCAGGAGGCGAGCAAGTCGCGGCACGCGCGCCGCTGACGCTCTCCGTGCAGGGCGAGATAGATCGAGGGACGGTACTTGGCGAAGCTTCGCGCTCCGCCCCGCAGCACGGCATCGTCGCTGCCCTCGACGTCGATCTTGACCACGTCGGGCGGCGGCGCTCCGCTCTCGGAGAGCCAGTCGTCGAGCGTGACGGCCCTGACCTCGACGCTCCCGCCCGCGTCGGCGTGAAACTCGCTGGGCGAGTCGCCCTCGGCCATCTTCAGGGTGCCCGTGGCGTCGCTGACCGCCACGTCGCAGACCACGACCCCCTCGAGCCCGTTCAGCGTCAGGTGGCGTCTCAAGAATCC
>QHSC01000143.1 GCA_003220345.1 Candidatus Rokuibacteriota bacterium
GACAGCCCGAGCGGGTTCGGGCGGCCGATGATGATGATCCCGTTGTCACCGTTGGTGAGGCTGATCCACCGATAGGCGACCCCCCACACGATCTGGCCGAGGGCGACCGTGATCATGACGAAGCCGAGCCCCGTGCCGCGCAGGGCGAGCACGGCAAAGACCGCCGCGACCACGAGAGTGACCGCGAGGGCGCCCGTGGCCACCGTGAGGTGCCCGTATCCGGCATTCATGATCTTGGCGGCGGCGTAAGCGGCAATGCCGAAGAGCCCGGCGTGGCCGAGGGTGACGAGCCCGGCATGCCCGGCGAGCACGTTCACGCCGAGAGCGAAGATGGCGTACAAGAGGATCTGGCTCGCGATGTTGACGTAGTAGGTGCCGCTGACCCAGAGGGGAAGCGCGGCGAGGACCACGAGAGCGACGATGGCGGCGAGGCGCCTCACAGCGCCTGCCGTCCGAACAGGCCCTGCGGCCGCACCACCAGCACGATGAGCATGGGCAGAAACAGGACGACGTAGGCGAGCTCGGGAAACATCGCCTGGCCGAAGTTGTAGAGAAAGCCCACGATCAAGCTGCCCACGAGCGAGCCGAGCAGGCTGCCGCTCCCTCCCAGGATGACCACGACCAGGGCGAGGGGCAGCATCTCCTGGTCGAGCCCCGGATAGACGGAGAGGATGGGCCCGCCGATGACGCCGGCAAAGCCGGCAAGCCACGCCCCCAGGCAGAAGACGACGGTGAAGAGTCGCGAGACCCGGATGCCCACCACCCGGGCCATGGCGGGATCGTCGACGCCCGCGCGGATCATGGCCCCGAGGCGCGTGCGGTCGAGGAGCGCCCACAGCCCCGCCGCGAAGATCACCGCGATGAGGCTGATGGCGAGACGATACGTGGGGAAGCCCATGCCGAGCATGGACGTCGCCCCCTGTAAGCCGCCCGGGGTATCGATGCGGATGGGATCGCCCGTCCACACCATGAGGCAGACATCCGCGATCATGAAGGACAGCCCCAGGGTGACCAGGACCTGCGCCAGCTCCGCGCCGGCCAGTCGCCGCAGGATGAGGCGCTCGATGATGCCGCCGAAGGCGGCCACGAGCAGTCCGCCCACGAGGGCGGCCGCCCAGAAGTTGAAGCCGCGCGCGATCAGGCTGGTGGCGAGGTACGCGCCGAGCATGAAGAAGGAGCCGTGCGTCAGGTTGGGGATCTTCAGCAACCCGAAGATGAGGGAGAAGCCAGCGGACAGAAGAAAGAGGAGGCCGCCCAGCGTGATGCTGTTGACGGCCAACACCACCCACAGGCTCATGCGCTACGTGAAGATCAGGTCTTCAGCGGCGGATAGTCGCGCGAGTAGACGGGCTGCGAGAGGAACCACTTCTCGTCGTAGGTCCAGAACTGGCTCACGTTCGGATAGGCCTTGACCGTCGTGTTGACGAGCTTGTCGCCCTTTCGCTCGCATTTCCGGACATAAAAGCTCCCGACGACGTTGCCGAAATGGTCAAAGTGGAACGGCCCGCGCGGCGTGTCGGTGAGCTTCACGGCGCGCAGCGCTTTGATGAACGCCTCTTTGTCGTCGGTCTTGCCACCCGTCTTCTCGAGCGCCGCTTCCGCGACCATGCCGGCGATGTAAAGGCCGGCGGAGTAGGTGCCCGGGATGTTGCCGTAGTCGCGCACCATTCCGTCGATGAGCCGCTTGTTGCTCGGCGTGTCGAGATCGTTCGTATAGAAGTTGCTCGAGATCATCCCGAGCGCCTCGTCGCCAAATGATTTCAGGAGCGCATCGTCGCCGGCCGGGGCGCCGGCGACGACCGGGAGCTTGAGCCCCTGGTCCTTGTACTGCTTCATGAACTTGAGCGGGTTCGATCCGGCGAAGCCCTGCACGATGGCGTCCACGCCGCTGATCTGCGCGAGGTAGGGCGTGTAGTCGGGCGTCGTGAGCGGGGGCCACAGCTTCTTCACCACCCGCCCCCCCGCGTCCTCGAAGACGCGCTGGAACCCAGCCATCTGTTCATGACCGAAGGCGAAGTCGTCCGCGAGGGTGATCACGCGCTTGTACTTCAGCTCCTTGGCCGCGTAGTCGGCGAGCGCGTGCATGCCCTGCGACGAGGTCGCGGAGGCCCGGATGAAGTAGGGATTGGGCCGGCGCTGGGTCATGTCCTCGGCGGCGGCCAGGCTGAGGACGGGCATCTTCGCCTGGGCCGTGTAGTCGGTGATGGCGAGCAGCTCGAAGGCCGCGAGGGGGCCGAAGATCATGTCGACGTTGTCGCGCTCGGTCAGCTCCTGGGTCTTGGTCTTGGTGCCCGCGGGATTGCCGCCGGTGTCGGCGACCACGAGCTCGACCTTGCGGCCGGCCAGCGTGTAGTTCCTGTCCTTGAGGAAGCGGATGGTGCCCTGCTCCATCTGGATGCCGCCCTGGGCGAGCGGCCCCGTCTTCACGGTCAAGAGACCGATGCGGACCGGCTTCGCCTGCGCCCTCGCGGGCCTGGGCAGGGTGGCGGCGGCCGCGAGCGCGGTACCCGCCAGGAACGTGCGCCGATCGAGCTTGGCCGTCATTGGCTTCCCCCTGGGGCCTTCTCTACTTTTCCTATTCTTGTCGAGCGACCCCGAGCGTCGCAGTCTCTTCGGACATCCGCCCTCCCACCGGCACGTCGCGAAGCTGATTCCAGAGCTGGTCCACTTCGGCCAGCACCGCCTCGTCGGATTGCTCGATGTCGATGGGCTTCACCGTGGGCACCCAACAGGGCCGGCCCGTGACCCAGAACACCTCGGTGCGATTCCCCTCGGGGTCGAAGAAGTAACAGCCGATGGCGCTGGCGTGGTTGACGATGCCCTCGATGCGATAGCCGTCGGCAATGAGACGCCGGCGAAAGCTCCGCAGGTCGTCCAGGGTGGACACCCGCATGGAGATCTGCTGGATCAGATGCGGATCCGCGCCGTCGGGCCGCCCGCGCATGAGCGCGATCTCGTGGTCGACGGCCTCGGGGTCCGCGCTCAGAAAGACGGCGCCCGCGCGCCAGTTCTGCTTGGTCACCTGCATGCCCATGACGTCGCGGTAGAACGCGACCATCTGATCGAGGTCGCGCACATAGATGCCGACGTGTCCGAGCCCTGTCACCCTTGCCATGGCTCTCCTTCGTGTGTCCTTCGCCTGTCTACAGCGCGTAGAACCCCTTGGCGCCGCCCGCGAGGATCTGGCGCTTCGTCTCCGCCGACAGCTCCGGCCTATCCGCGATCAGCTTCGGCGCGCCGGGGAAGAAGCCGTCCGGATGCGGATAGTCGGTGGCCCACAGGATCTTGTGCGGCCCGATGTAGTCCGCGAGGACGCTGAGGCTGCCCTCCACGGGCTCGAAGGAGATCCAGCAGTTGCGCTGGAAGAGCTCGCTCGGGCGCATGGAGAGATCCGAGTCGTTGAAGCCCTTGTCGTCGAAATGACGGTCCATGCGGTCGAGCCAGGGAGCGATCCACCCGCCGCCCGACTCCAGGAAGGCGATGCGCGCCTTCGGGTGCTTGTCGCACACGCCCTCCCAGATCACGCTCATGGCCGCCAGCATCATCTCGAGAGTGTGGGAGATGATGTGCCGCGCCCCGCGCGTGGTGAAGCGATCGACGCCCACCTGCGGCATGCCGCCGCTCGCGCCTTCGTGGAGGCCGATGGAGAAGTCCAGCTCCTCCACCTCGGACCAGAACGGCGCGTAGTCCGGGTGGTGCAGCATCCGGCCGTTGTAGGGATTGGGGCGCAGGAAGCCGCCGCGCATGCCGAGCTGCTTGCGTGCGAAGCGCATCTCTTCGATGGCGAGATCGATCGACTGCATGGGGAGCATGGCCACCCCGAAGAGACGATCGGGATAGGGCTTGCAGTAGTCCGCGAGCCAGCGGTTGTAGGCGCGGCACACGGCGGCGGCCAGCGGCGGATCCTGGATGGCCCCGGAAAAGAGACCGAGGCTCGGATAGAGGAAAGCCGCGTCGATGCCATCGAGATCCATGTCCGGGATGCGGGCGTGCGGGTCGAAGCCGCCCTTGCGTCCCTCGACGTACTTCATGGTCAGCTCGGCCACGTCACCCTGCCGGGCTCCGATGGCCCCGATGTTGCCCAGGCCCTTAGGGCTGCCCAGGATCTTGCCCTCGATATTGAGCCGCTCCTTGCCGTCCTTGTCCACGATGATCCGCGGCGCGCGGTCGCGATACGCCGGATCCATGTACTTTTCCCAGATATCCACCGGCTCGAGCACGTGTCCATCGGCGTCGATGACATTGTAGGTGCGTGCCATGATCGGTCTCCCTCCTCGAATACCTGCCAGGTGCCTCTTGCCGCGGAGAACAAGCGTGACGGGAGCTTAGATTGTTGACGGGGCGAGGTCAAGCGAACCATCTGGGCGGCTCTTCTTGCGGCGGAGCCGACGTCTACTGGATCAGCTCGTCCGCGCGCAGCAGGAGCGGCGGCGGGATTGTCAGGCTCAGCGCCTTGGCGGCCTTGAGGTTGATCACGAACTCAAACTTCGTGGGTTGCTCGACGGGCAGGTCGGCGGGCTTCGTGCCTTTGAGGATCTTATCGACGTACGTGGCAGCTTTCCGAAACATTGTCGGATAGCTCGGCGCATACGATGCAAGACCGCCTGCCTGCACGAATTCCCGGTAAGGGTAGAGCGCGGGGAGCCGACGCCTGCTGGCGAAATCGACGATCCGCCCCCGATGAGCCAGCAAAGCCCGATCTGAGTCCATGATCAGCGCCTCCGCCCGGGCC
>QHSC01000089.1:0-1775 GCA_003220345.1 Candidatus Rokuibacteriota bacterium
GCGTGATCGTGCTGGACCACGGCGAGGTGATCGCCGAGGGCGCGCCGCACGCGGTCGTGCGGGACGCGCGGGTGCTCGAGGCCTATTTGGGCAAGTCCACGGCTCGCTCACACTGACGGCAAGGCGGCGACCATGCGGATTCGGAGACGGGATTTTCTCAAGGCGACGGGCGGCGGGGCCGCGGGGGCCGTCCTGCGCGGCCGGGCGTGGGCCCAGGCCAAGCCGATCAGGATCGGCTACACGCTGTCGGCCACCGGCCCCTATTCGGTGGGAGCAGGAATCACGCAGGGCACCGGGTACGCGCTCTGGCTGGAGCAGGTCAACGCCAAGGGCGGCCTCGCCGTGAAGGGCGAGGGCCGGCGCTCCGTCGAGTACGTCACCATCGACGATCGTAGCGAGATCGAGACGGCCGTGCGCTTCTACGAGAAGCTGATGGGCGACGACAAGGTGGATCTGATCCTCCCACCCTGGGGCACGGCCATGAACTTCGCCGTGGCGCCCGTCGCCAACAAGTACGGCTATCCGATGATCGGCCCCACCGTCAGCTCCAACAAGCTCAAGGAGCTGTCCTTCCCGTACTTCTACGCCATCTTGCAGCAGCCCGACGCCTGCATGGGCGCCTTCACGGGCTTTCTCAAGGAGCTGAAGGGACAGGGGAAGGTGTCTAAGGTCGGCGTCGCCTACGTCAACGACCTCTTCGGCATCGAGATGCACGGCAGCCTCACCGCCACGCTGAAGGACACCGGGCTCGAGATCGTCGACACCAAGAGCTACCCGCTCGGCGTCAAGGACCTCTCGCCCGTCCTCAAGGGGTTCAAGGCTGCCGGCGCCGACGTCTTCCTGGGGCTGACCTATCCGCCCGACAACATCCTGGCCGCGAGCCAGGCAAAGGAAGTGGATTTCAATCCGCCCGTCTATCTCGCCGCCGTGGGCACCGCCTTCCCCTTCTACCGCGACCGCTTCAAGGGCGCCGAGGGGGTGTCGGGGATCGCGGGCTGGAATCCGAAGATGAAGTATCCGGGCGCCCGCGAGTACTACGAGGCGCACGTGAAGAAGCACCAGAAGGAGCCGGACCGGTGGGCGAGCGCCTTCGCCTACGGCTCGCTGCAGATCCTGGAGCGCTGCGTGGGCGAGGTGGGGCTCGACCGGAAGAAGATCAAGGAGATGCTGGACGCGACCGAGTTCCAGACGGTGGCGGGCCCCATCAAGTTCGCCAAGGGGGTCAACGTGACCACGCCCGGCATGGTGGGCCAGTGGCAGAAGGGAGAGTTCGAGATCATCTGGCCCAAGGCGCTGGCGACCGCGCCCGCCATCATACCGAAGCCCGCGTGGGCGTGAGGGCTGAGAGAATCGAGGGGGCGGCTTCTCGATGACCGCGTCACTCCTCTTCGACATCCTCGTCACAGGGCTGATCACCGGCGGGATCTACGCCCTCGTGGCCCTGGGGCTCAACCTTCAGTACGGGCTCATGCGCGTGCTCAACGTGGCCCACGGCGAGTTCCTCATGCTGGGCGCCTACGTCACGTACTCGCTGCATACGGGCTGGGGTGCCAACCCGCTCCTCACCCTCCTCGTGACGGGACCGGCGGCCTTCGTCGCCGGTCTCGTCCTCCACCGGCTCCTCTACGCGCGCGTGCTCGCCCAGGCGGAGGCGCGCGAGGCGATCGAGTCGCGCTCGCTCCTGCTGTCCTTCGGTCTCCTCTTCGTGCTGCAGAACACGGCCCTGCTCGTGTGGAGCGCGGACCTCCAGGGCTACAGTTATCTCGCCACCCCCC
>QHSC01000089.1:1789-39644 GCA_003220345.1 Candidatus Rokuibacteriota bacterium
ATCGCGTTCTACGTCTATCTGCGGCGAAGCCTCGTGGGCAAGGCCATTCGCGCCCTCATGGAAGAGTCGGAGGGGGCCCAGCTCGTGGGCGTCAACCTGACCCGGCTCCACGGCATCTGCTTCGGTCTGGGCGTGGCCATGGCCGCGGTCACGGGCTCCCTGATCAGCATGCTCTTCGAGCTGACGCCCTTCGTGGGGCTGCCCTATACCGTGACCGCGCTCGTCGTCGTCATCCTGGGCGGTCTCGGCAATGTCGCGGGAAGCCTGCTCGCCGCCCTGCTGCTCGGGGTGGTGGAAACGGTGGGCGTGTACCTCGCCTCGTCGGATATCCGGCTCATCTCCTCGTACGCCGTGCTCTCTCTCATCTTGATCCTCAAGCCCGCGGGCCTCTTTGGCCGCTAGCCGCGTCCTGCTTGCCGCCGTGGCTCTGGCGCTCGCGGCCGCGCCATGGCTCGTCACCGGCTATCAGCGCTCCCTCCTCCTCGCCATCCTGGCCGACATCGCGCTCGCCGTGTCGTGGGCGTTCTTCTCCGGGCCCACGCGGTACCTCTCGCTGGCCACCGGGGCATTCTTCGGCGCCGGCGCCTACGCGACAGCCGTGGTGGGCGGGCGACTCGCGTGGCCGCTCCCCGTGCTGGCCGGCGCGGCCGTGGGCGGCGCCATGGCCCTCGTCGTCGGCGCCCTGGCGCTGCGACTGCGCGGGCCGTACTTCGCCGTCTTCACCTTCGGACTCGCGGAGCTGGCCAAGCACACGCTGATCTGGTACGAGACGCGCGTGACGGGCACGGTGGGGCGGCTGCTCCTCTCTCCGCCGGAGCCGTGGACGCTCTACTACACGGTGCTCGGCCTGGCGGGGCTCGCGGTGGTCACGGCGCTCCTCCTGCGCCGCTCGCGCTGGGGATACGCGCTCGTCGGCATCGGAGAGGACGAGGAGCGCGCCTTGACCCTCGGGATCGACACGACGCGGGTGAAGGTCGGGACCTTCGCCCTCAGCGCCGCCTTCATGGGCGCGGTCGGCGCGGCCATGGCGCCGCGCTGGACCTATCTCGATCCCCAGGTCTTCAACCCGCTCGTCTCGTTCCAGACGGTGATCATGGCCCTGGTGGGCGGAGCCACCACCGTGGTGGGGCCGGCGCTCGGAGCCGCGTTCCTCGGTCTGGTCTCGGAGCTCTTCCTGCTCCGGTTCCGCTATGCGTACATGCTCGCCCTGGGGCTGACCCTCATCGCGGTCGTGGTGGCGTTCCCCTCGGGACTCGCAGGCATCGGGCGGCGGGCGCCGCGCGAGCGTCCGGACTGAGCATGGCCAGGCCACTTCTCCGCTGGGTGAAGCGCTGGGGCGTCTCGGTCTTCTCGCTCAGCCTGGGCCTCGCCACTCTCTTCGTCTTTCGCCGCGGGCTGCCGCACGTGGGCTGGATCGTCGGCTACCTCTTGCTGCTGTGGCTGCTCATCGTGGTGGTGGCTGAGCTGCGGGCGCCGCTCGAATCCAAGCGACAGCGTCTCGTCGTGGACGCCGTCGACTACGTCATCCAGTCCCTATACCACGGGCTCCTCCTCTTCGTGCTGCCCGCCTACTGGGCGAGCGCGACCCTCGATTCGGTCAATGTCGTCTTTCTGGTCGGCGTCGTGGCGGGTGCGCTCGTCACGGCCATCGATCCTTGGTACTCGGCGATCGTGCATCCGCGGCCCTGGCTCAACCAGCTCCTGCTCGGCTTCTCGATCTTCGCCGCCCTCAACGTGGCGCTGCCCCTCCTGCGCATCAAGCCCATCTTTGCCCTCGAGGGCGCCGCCGCGCTCTCGCTCCTGGCCATGACCCCGGTCTTCCGCGACCGCGGCGCGTTGACATGGCCGCGGGCCCATAGCCGGGCCGTGGCCCTCGCCGTGGTGGCCATGGTCGCGGTGTGGTTCGGGCGCGCGGCTGTGCCGCCGGCGCCGCTCTTCGTCGCGAGGGCCACGGTGGCTCGCGATGTCACCATGCTCGAGCCGCTGGAGCCCGTGTCGAGTCCAATCCCGGCGTCCTCCGTGGCGACATGGGGCGGCCTGACCGCGTATACGGCCGTGTATGCGCCGGCCGGTCTCGAGCAGGCCATCAGCCACCGGTGGTGGAAAGATGGCCGGCTCATCGGGATCGCGCCGCTCTCCCCGGTGCGCGGGGGGCGCAAGGAAGGCTTCCGCACCTACTCGAAGAAGACGGACCTGAAGCCTCCGTACCAAGGCCGCTACCACGTTGACGTCGTGACCGCCTCCGGCCAGCTCATCGGCCGTCTCCGCTTCACCATCTCGCCCTAGACGGTATGATGGACGCTTGATGCTCTTCGACACCCACGCGCATCTGCATTTCCCCGACTTCGCCGATGACCTCGACGCCGTGCTCGAGCGGGCTCGCGCCGAGGGCGTGCGCGGCATGGTGACGATCGGCACCGATCGCGAGACCAACCGCGCCGTCGTGGAGCTGGCGGGGCGGTGGCCCGACGTCTGGGCGACGGTGGGCATCCATCCTCACGACGCGGCCGAAGCGACGGAGGCGGACTTCGAGGAGATGGAGGGGCTCGCGCGCTCCGAGGCCAAGGTCGTCGGCCTGGGCGAGATGGGGCTCGACTTCTTCCGCAATCTCTCTCCGCGGGATGTCCAGGAGAGCGTCTTCCGTCGCCAGCTCGTCATGGCGCGCGCCGTCGCCAAGCCCGTGGTCATCCACTGCCGGGACGCGCACGCGGAGACCCTCGCCATTCTTCGCGACGAGAAGGCGGGAGAGACGGGCGGGGTCATGCACTGCTTCTCGGGCGATGTCGAGGTCGCCCGGCGCTGTCTCGACCTGGGGCTGTTGATCTCGCTGGCCGGTCCCGTCACCTACAAGAACGCGCGCGCGCTCCCCGACGTCGCGCGGTTCGTGCCCGCGGACCATCTCGTGGTCGAGACCGATTGTCCCTACCTGCCGCCCACGCCCCACCGCGGCAAGCGCAACGAGCCCGCCTACGTCGCGCTGACCGCGGCCCGGATCGCCGAGCTGCGGAATGTGGACGCGGCGGAGCTCGGCGAGGTGACCACGCGGAATGCCGCGCGGCTCTTTCGCCTCCGTCTCGACTAGCCCACGAGCCTGTCCGAGTAATTCCCCAGTCGCCCGAGTTATTTCTTGGAGAGGATGGCGCGGGCGGCCTCGGCCTCGTCGGGGGGCACGAGGATCACGATCTCGCCCTGCGCACCCACGCTGAAGGGATGGACGGACTGGGCGAGGCGACTGCGCAGGACCACCCGGATGCTCTCGCTCTCGAGGAGGCTGCGCACGACCATCGCTTCGAGCTGATTGGCGCAGCGGCACACCTCGGTGAAGCCGACTTCAGGCTCGGGGGGGCGGCGAGCTCCGGGGAACGGGATGACCTTGCCCCGCCGCCTCATCGCGACGACCTGTACCACTCGTAGATGTCCTCGCCCGTGGTGAACCACACGCCCTTCTTCTTGCGCATGTAGTCGTACGCCGCCTCGAAATACTTGATCCGGTGCGGCACGCCCGAGATGTACGGATGCACGGCGAGGGCCATCACCCGCGGGTTCTTGGCGCCTTCCGCGTAGAGCCGGTCGAACTGGTCCTTGACCCGTTGCAGCCATTCGGACGAGGTGTGGTGCTGGATCACCATCATGGGAATGTCGTTGAGCTCGATCGAGTACGGCACGGAGACGAGACGGCCCGCGGCGGTGCGGATCTCGTAGGGCTGATCGTCGTTGACCCAGTCGGAGACGTACTCGATGCCCTCGGCGGCCAGATGGTCGAGCGTCTCCCACGTCTCCGTGAGGCCCGGCCCGAGCCAGCCCTTGGGCTTCCGGCCCGTGAACTTCGTCAGCATCTCGATCGACTGGCGGATGGCCGCGCGCTGGTCGGGCAGGAGATGCATGGCGCCCTGGATCACGCCATGGGCCATGAACTCCCATCCCGCCTCGAGCATGGCCCGCGCCACGGGCTCGTAGGACTCGATAACATGAGCGTTGATGGCGGTGGTCGCGCGCAGCTTCCGCTTGGCGAGCGCCTCGAGAAGCCGCCAGAAGCCCACGCGCATGCCGTAGTCGTGCCAGGCCCAGTTCGGCACGTCGGGCACGGCGCTCACGCCCTGGGGAGCGGTCAGATACTGGCGGGCCATCGCCTTCTCGATGTCCCACTCCTCGACGTTGACGATGGTCCACACGGCGATGCGGGCGCCCTTGGGCAGCTTCCACACGGGACGGCTCGCCATCGGCGAGTAGTCGAAGCGTTCGCCTGGCAGCTTCACTCGCTCCTCCTTCGCGGTCTGGGGCTCGGGCGCCGGGTGGCTCGGGCAGCCGCGCGCCGAACCGGCGTCCCGGTCGGCCTTGAGACTACCATCGCCCGGGCATTGAGAGTAGAATGCCGACCCGTGGCCCGACCGCCGGGTATCGACGTCCACGCGCACTTCTTCCCAGAGTCTTTCATCCGGCTCATCGAGGAAGCGGGCGCGCCCTTCGGCGCCGGGATCGACCGCAGCAATCCCCAGGGCCCCGTCATCATGTTCGGCGCGTCGCGCACGGCGCCGCTCGAGCCGCGCTTCGTGGACCTGGACCTTCGCATCCGCTCGATGAATCGTCAGGGCGTGGGCGTCCAGGCCCTCTCCCTCACCGTGCCCATGGTGTACTGGGCGGACGGCCCGACAGGGACGCGTCTCTCCGCCGCCTTCAACGACGCCGCGAGCGCTGCGCACGTGGCGTACCCGGACCGGTTCGTGGGCTGCGCCATGCTGCCCATGCAAGATCCCCTGCGCGCCCTCGAAGAGCTCGATCGCGCGGCCGGGCTCCCGGGCATCCGTGGCGTCTACATGGGCACCAACGTGAGCGGCCGCGAGCTGTCCGATCCGGAGTTCCTTCCGATCTTCGAGCGCGCGGCCGCCCTCCGCCTGCCCGTGCTCCTGCATCCGCTTCGCGTCGTGGGCGCCGAGCGCCTGCAGCCGTTCTACCTCGGCAATCTCCTCGGCAATCCCTTCGACACCGCCATCGCCGCCGCCCACCTCGTCTTCGGCGGCGTCCTCGACCGGTTGCCCAAGCTCGAGGTGTGCCTGCCCCATGCGGGCGGAGCGCTGCCTTACCTGCACGGCCGGCTCCGGCACGGCCAGCGGGTGCGCCCGGAGGCGCAGAAGCGCGCGAAGAAGCCGTTCAGCTCCTACCTGCGCCGCTTCACCTACGACATCATCAGCCACGACCCGGGCGCGCTGCGATATCTCGTGGCCACCGTGGGCGCAGATCGCGTGATGCTCGGCACCGATTTCTGCTTCGACATGGGCTATGACCGGCCGCGCGCCGTCATCGAGTCCAAGGCCGCCGGGCTCAATCGAAAGGATCAGGATCGCGTGGTGCGTGACAATGCCGCCCGCCTGCTGCGCCTGAGGTAGGCGCGGCATGCGGTCGGACTTCTGGATCCTCCAGACGTTCAACGGGCTGACCTACGGCGCCCTCCTCTTTCTCCTCGCGAGCGGGCTCTCCCTCATCTTCGGGGTCATGCGTGTCGTCAACATGGCGCACGGCTCCTACTTCCTCCTGGGCGGCTACATCGGGCTGACGGTGGCCCTGCGCACGAAGAGCTTCGCCATGGCCCTGGTGGCGGGCACGGTGGCCATCGCGCTCGTGGGCATCGCCATGGAGCGTCTCTTTCTCCGGCGTCTGCGTGGCCAGGAGCTCGGGCAGGTTCTGATGACCGTCGGCTTCTCGCTGATCTTCCAGGATCTCGCGCTCCTGATCTGGGGCGGCGATCCCTACAATCTGCCCGTGCCCGCCGCGCTGAGCGGCGCCCTGCGCCTGGGCGGGATCACGTTTCCCATCTACCGCATCTTCATCATGGGCGTGGCGGTGGCGGTGGGCCTGGGTCTCTGGCTCCTCCTGGATCGGACGCGGATGGGAGCCATGATCCGCGCCGCCGTCGACGACGGCGAGATGGCCCAGGGCGTGGGCATCAACGTGCCGCGCATCTCCCTCGTGGTCTTCGGCCTGGGCGCCGCCCTCGCCGCTCTCGGCGGCGTGGTGGGCGCGGGCTTCCTCGGCGTGTATCCCGGGGCCGATGCCGAAGTCTTGCCTTATGCCTTCGTCGTCGTGATCGTGGGCGGGCTCGGGAGCCTGCCCGGCGCCATGGCGGGCAGCCTCATCGTCGGTCTCCTCGACAATTTCGGGAAAGCCCTCTTTCCCGAGCTCGCCTACTTCACGCTCTTCGCCCCCATGGCCGTGATCCTGGCCCTGCGGCCCACCGGGCTCTTCGGCCGCGCGTGATGGCCCGCGAGCCGAGCGTGGCCTCGTGATCCGCCGTCGCGTTCTCTGGGCCGTCGCGGTCATGGCGGGGCTGGCCATCGTCGGGCCCTTCTTGCCCGCCTATCCGCTCACCCTTTTGACCCAGGCGCTCATCCTGGGCATTCTCGCCATGAGTCTCGACGTGCTCCTCGGCTATACGGGGCTGCCGTCGCTCGGCCACGCCGGCTATTTCGGCGTCGCCGCCTACGCGGTGGCGCTCCTCGCCACCGAGCGCCAGGTCGGCCTCCTCGGCTGCGCCGCCGCCGGCCTCGCGCTGGCCACCCTCACCGCCGCCGTCTTCGGCATCATCGCCATCCGCGCCCGCGGCACCTATTTCCTCATGATCACCCTCGCGCTCGGGATGGTCGTGTGGGGGCTCGCCTTTCGCTGGGTCTCCCTGACCAAGGGCGACAACGGCGTTTCCGGAGTCGCCCGGCCGGAGCTCGGCACCCTCAGCCTCTCCGCTCCGCTGCCCTTCTTCTACTTCTCGCTGGTGTGCGCGGGGGTGGCCTTCGCGCTCCTGGGACTGCTCGTCGTCTCGCCCTTCGGGCTCGGGCTCAAGGGGATCCGGGGCAGCGAGTCGCGCATGGAGGCCCTGGGCTACAACGTGTGGCTCCACAAGTACCTCGCCTTCGTGATCTCGGGTGCCTTCGCGGGCGCGGCCGGGGTCCTCTGGGCCTACTACAACGGCTTCGTGGGGCCCACCGATGTCCAGCTCCTGACCTCGGTCGAGGCCCTGCTCATGGTCGCCCTCGGCGGTCCTGGCACTCTGGTCGGCCCCGCCATCGGCGCTGGCCTCATCGTCTTCCTCAAGAACTTCGTGAGCGTCTACACGAAGCGCTGGCTCCTCATTCTCGGCGCCGTCTACATCGGCGTCATCCTCTTCGCCCCGCATGGCGTCGTGGGCGCGCTCCGCGGCCGGCGGCGCTGATCATGGGAGGCCCGTCATGCTGACCCGCTTGCTTGCCCTCGTCGCCACCCTGACCCTGGCCCTCGCGGGCGCGGCGCCGGCCATGGCCCAGGGCGGACCCATCAAGATCGGGCTCCTGACCCCGCTCACCGGCGCCGCCTCTGCCCTCGGCAAGGACATGCTCGGCGGCACCGAGCTCTACCTGGACGAGATCGGCCGGCAGGTGGCGGGGAGGAAGATCGAGCTCATCGTGGAGGACACCGAGGGTGTGACCGCGACGGCGCTGACCAAGGCGCGCAAGCTGGTGGACCAGGACCGCGTCCACATCCTCACGGGCGGGCTCCTCGCCTCCACGGGCTATGCCATCCACCCCTTCGCGGACGGCGCGAAGATCCCCACCACGTACCCGGTCATGTCCTCCGATGACCTGACCCAGCGCAAGCCCGCGAAGTGGGTGGTGCGGACGGGCTGGAACAGCAGCCAGTCCATGCACGCTTTCGGGGAATGGGTGGCCAAGAACCTCAAGCACAGGAAGATCGCCGTGGTCGCCTTCGACTACGCCTTCGGCTGGGAGTCGGTGGGAGGCTTCCAGCGCACCTTCGAGGAGCAGGGCGGCCAGATCGTGCAGAAGATCTGGGTGCCCCTGAGCACCACGGACTTCGCCCCGTTCCTCGCCCAGATCAAGCGGGATGCCGACGCCGTCTTCGCCGTCTTCTTCGGCCGCGGCTCGCTTCAGTTCGTGAAGCAGTACGCGGAATCGGGACTCAAGACCAAGCTTCCCCTCCTCGGCAACGGCACCGTCACCGACGAGTCGGTGCTGCCGCAGATGGGTGACGAGGCGCTGGGCGTCCACACGGCGCTGCACTACTCGGCCGCCCTCGACAATCCCGCCAACCAGAAATTCGCCAAGGCGTTCGAGGCCAAGATGAGCAAGGTGCCCTCCTACTACGGGGAGACCTGCTACACCAACGCGCGCTGGATCGTGGAAGCGATCAAGGCGATCAACGGCAAGGTCGAGGACCGCGAGGCGTTTCTGGCCGCCCTCAGGAAGGTCGAGCTGAAGGACTTCCCGCGCGGCCCCGTCGTCATCGACCGCTGGGGCAATCCCATCCAGAACATCTACGTGCGCAAGGTCGAGCGTGTGGGCGGCCATCTCCAGAACAGCGTGCTCTTCACCTACCCGACTGTGAGCCAGTTCTGGAAGTACAACCCGGAGGAGTTCCTGAAGCAGCCCCTCTACACGCGCGACCATCCCCCATGCAAGTACTGCTAGCAGCCGCCCCCTCACCCTGCCCTCTCCCCAGAGGGGAGAGGGATTCTATTCGCACGCGCTCCTCTATATCCCTCTCCCCCACCTCGGGGAGAGGGCCGCAGTTCGAGCTGAGCGGCGCAGCCGCGAGGCGAGAGCTGAGTAGATCAGGGGGCGAGCGGTGACAACGGACTTCGCCCTCAAGCTCGACGGGGTCTCGAAGTATTTCGGGGGACTGCAGGCCGTCGGAGGCGTGTCGCTCGCCGTCCGCCCCGGCGAGCGACGGGCCCTCATCGGGCCGAACGGCGCCGGGAAGACCACGCTGTTCAATCTCATCTCCGGCTCGCTGCCCGTGAGCGCGGGCGCCATCACGCTCTTCGGGCGCGACGTGACGGGCGCGCCCACGCATCGCCGCGCCGCTCAGGGCCTGGCCCGCACCTTTCAGATCACCAACCTCTTCGCCGACCTCACGGTGCTGGACAACTGCCTGCTCGCCATTCAGGCCCTGACGCGCGAGAGATTCGCCATGTTCCGCCCCCTCGCGGCCTTCCGCGACCTTCACACCGCGGCCCTCTCCACCCTCGAAGCGGTCGGCCTCGGCGCCGTGGGTGACGTGCCCGTGCGCAATCTCTCCCACGGCGAGCAGCGCCAGCTCGAGATCGCCCTCGCCCTGGCGGGAAAGCCCCGGGTCCTCCTGCTCGACGAGCCCACGGCCGGGCTCTCGCCAGCGGAGTCTCGGCTCATGGCAGGGTTGCTCGCGCGGCTGGATCCCGCCATCACCGTGCTCATGATCGAGCACGACATGGACATCGCCCTCGAGCTGGCCGCGCAGGTGACCGTGCTGCACTACGGCCGCGTCATCGCCGACGGCTCGCGCGAAGAGATCAGGGCGGATGCGCAGGTGCGGGAGATCTATCTCGGTGCGTGAGGCCCGCGCCGGCTCGTCGGACGTCCTCGAGGTGGAGGATGTGCACACCTACTACGGCGAGAGTCACGTGCTCCAGGGCATCTCGCTCCGGGTAGGCGAGGGCGAGGTGCTGACCATCCTCGGCCGCAACGGGGCGGGCAAGACGACGCTGGTGCGCTCCATCATCGGCTTCACGCCCCCGCGCCAGGGCCATGTCAGATTCAAGGGCCGCGACATCACGGAGTGGCCGTCGTACCGGATGGTGGGGGCGGGGATGGCCCTGGTGCCCCAGGGCCGGCGCGTGTTTCCCTCGCTGACCGTGCAGGAGAATCTCGAGGTCGCCCGGGCCGGCCAGGGGCAGTGGACGGTCGAGCGCGTCCACACGCTCTTCCCGCGCCTCCGCGAGCGCGCGGGGAATCGCGCCAACAAGCTCTCGGGCGGCGAACAGCAGATGCTCGCCATCGGCCGCGCCCTCATGACCAATCCCGAGCTGCTCCTCCTGGACGAGCCCACCGAGGGCCTCGCCCCCCTCCTCGTGCGCGAGGTGGGGCGGGTCATCGGCGAGCTCAAGCGAGAAGGGCTCTCCATCCTGCTCGTGGAGCAGAATCTGCCGCTGGCCCTCTCCGTGGCCGACCGCACGCACATCCTCAGCCGGGGGCAGATCGTGCACTCCTCGAGGCCCGAGGAGCTTCTCGCCAACGAAGAGGTCAAGTCGCGCTATCTTGGAGTGAGCTGAAAGCGAGGGCACGAGATGCGATTCGGCACCTTCTACTTCTTCCAGGCCGCGCCGGGGCAGCGCCACGAGGACATCATCCGGGGCGAGCTCGAGCAGATCGTGTGGTCGGAAGAGCTGGGCTTCGACGAGATCTGGCTCACCGAGCACCACTTCATCAACTATGGGCTCTCCGTCGACCCTGCCACCCTGGCCGCCGCCGCCGCCTCGCGCACCCAGCGGATCCGCATCGGGCTCGCCGCCGCCATCCTGCCTTTCCATCACCCGGTGCGGCTCGCCGAGCAGATGGCCCTCGTCGACATCATCTCGAATGGGCGGCTGGATGTGGGGGTGGGGCGTGGCAATCGCCCCATGGAGTTCCGCGGCTACCGCGTGCCGCAGGAGGAGAGCCGCGACCGCTTCGACGAGGCCGTGGAGATCATGCGGCGCGCGTGGACGGAGGAGCGCTTCAGCTACGACGGACGCTTCTTCAAGGTGCCCGAGATGTCCGTGATCCCCAAGCCGGTGCAGCGCCCCCATCCGCCCCTCTACCAGGTGTGCGTGACCAAGGACGGCATCGAGAACACGGCTCTGCGCGGCTGGCCCATGCTCAACTCCGTCCTCTTCGGCCCCGTGGACCAGCTCATCGCCAATCGGGACATCTATGTCGACACGCTGAAGAAGGCCGGCCGGGGCGCGGACGAGGTCAAGAGCCTCCTCGCCCGCTGGGGCGTCTCGCGCCAGATCTACGTGGCGGAGACGGATGCCCGCGCGCTGGCCGAGGCCAAGGATGCCGAGCTCTGGTACCAGGAGTCTTTCCGCAAGTTCGTGGTGCCCGATCGCCTCGAAGAGGCGCACCCCTCGCTCCAGCCGGCATTCCGCGCCATGGCCGAGCGCCTTTCGAAGATCACCTGGGAAGGCCTGGTGGCCGAGACGCTCGCCTTCGGCTCGCCCGACACGGTGGCGCGGCACATCGAGGTCATGCGCGACATGGGTGTGGGCCAGGTGATGTGCTGGATGAACTTCGGCGGCCTCGCCCAGGACAAGGTGCGCCGCTCCATGGAGCTCTTCGCTCGCGAAGTGATGCCACGCTTTCGGTGAGATCCCCGACGGCATGAGCGACCTCATCGCGTTCGTGGGCACCGCCGCTCTCGAAGGGCTGACGGGCGCTGTCCTCGTCGGTCTCGGTTTCCGCTTGGCGTTCGAGCGGCGCTAGCGCCGCCCGCGAGGGAGCGCGCGCGTGTACTGTACCCGATGCGGCCAGCGTAACGAGGCCGCCTCTCGCTTTTGCGCGACCTGCGGAAACCAGCTGGATGTGCAGACGGCGACCCGGGGGCCCGCGGCCCCCACCTCTGCCACGCCGGGCTCAACGCTGCCGGGATTGAGGCGGACGAGCGTCCTCCTCCTGATCTTTCTGAGCTTCATCACCGTGGCCATCTACTATCCCGTGTGGTTCTTGCGAAGGCGAAGCGCCTTGAACGGCCTGCGGTCCAGGGACAAGCTCAATACCGGCGTCTTCGTGGTCGCCATCGTGCTGTTCTCCGTCGGTCTCTTGCTGATGCTGATGGCGGGGGCGCTGGAGGGGTTCGGCGAAGGGCTCGGGCGGCGCGACATCCTCGCCGTCTCCAAGGGCCTGGAGGGCTTCGCTCAGTTCCTGAATCTCGTGGCCGGCATCGCGCTCCTCATTCAGTCCTTCAAGGTGCGGCGCATGCTGACCGAGCACCTGGCCAGCCTTGGGCAAGCGAGGCCTATTTCCGGCGTGGCAACCTTCTTCTTTCAGATCCTCTACCTGCAGCACAAGATCAACCAGGTCCTGGCCCGTTCGACGGGCGCCGGATCTCGCTGACGCAGGAGAAGGTGAGGCTTCGCAGGGCGGTCAGCGCCCGCTCGCCGAATCCAGCGCCGTCACCACCACCGCGAGATCTTCGCCGCCGTGTCCCTGGGCCTGGGCGGCCGCGTAGAGGCGCTCGGCGAGATCCGTGAAGGGCAGGGGAGCGCCCACGGCCGTCGCGGCCTCCTGCATGAGGTGGATGTCTTTCATGAACAGGTCGAGCTTCATCTGGGCGGGGAACTCGCCGCGGACGATCATGGGACCGCGCACCTTGAGCATGCTGGAGGCGGCGGCGCTGGCGTTGAGGACGTCGAGGGCGAGGGAAAGATCGAGGCCGGCCTTGCGCGCGAGGGTGAGGGCCTCGGCGGCCGCCGCGCTGTTCAGGGCCACGAGCAGGTTGGCCACGAGCTTGAGCACCATGGCCTGACCCACCCGGCCCACGAGGACGGCGCGCGCGAGCACCGACTCGAGCACGGGCTGCCAGCGCTCGAAGAGCGCGCGATCCCCGCCCACGAAGAAGATGCCATCGCCCCGTTCGACCATGCTGCTCGTCCCGCTGACGGGACAGTCGAGGAATCCGAGACCTCGGGCGGTCACCTCGCGGGCGAGACGCTCGGTCAGCGTGGGGGAGATGGTGCTCATCTGGATGACCGCGAGGTCCGGGCGCGCGCCTGCGAGGATGCCGCCGGCGCCGAGGATGGCCGCCTCCGCGGTGGCGAGAGAGGGCAGGAGCGTGCAGACGGCCTCGGCCGACTGGGCGACGGCGGCGGCCGAGGAAGCGGGCGTGCCGCCCATGGCGGCGAGGGCGGAGACGCGGTCGGGCAGGACGTCGAAGCCGATGACCGTATGGCCCGCCTTGATCAGCCGTGAGGCGATGGCGTGGCCGAGAAGGCCGAGGCCGACGATGCCGATGGTGGACATGACTCTCCTCTCTGTTTTCCTTTCCGAGTAGGCTGGGTGACTCGGAGCGATAGCATACCCGGAGCCCCGATGCTAGTCTTGGGCGCCGACGGCAAGACGCGGGGCACGATACCAGCAGGACGGAGGAACGGTGACATGGCGAAAGTGACGAAGCTTCGGTATGCGCCGCGGGCGTGGTCGAGCATGGCCGTGCTCCTCGCGCTCCTGGCCGGCTCGGTCGGACACGGCTCCGCTCAGGCGCCCGCCGCCCGAGAGGCGGAGCAGCGCGACATGCGGCTGCTCGGCCACGACGATCTCCAGGGCCGCTCCGCCTATCAGCCCCTCATCCATCACCAGGGCAACCGCTGGATCGCCTACGTCGGCCATCACGGCGGGCTGAAATCGAATCCCCTCACCGGGCAGATGGAGCGGAGCGGCACCTCCATCGTGGATGTGACCGATCCCCGTCGCCCGCGCTACCTGAGTCATATCCCGGGCTCCCCCGGCGAGGCGGAGGCGGGAGGGGCGCAGATGGTGCGCGTCTGCGACGGCGCCTCGCTGCCACGGGGGACGCGCGGCAAGACCTATCTGCTTCGCACGTTCGGCAATCTCGCCCACGAGGTGTGGGACGTCAGCGACACCGCCAAGCCCGCGCTGCTGACCACGGTGGTCGCGGGCCTCAACATGACCCACAAGAACTGGTGGGAGTGTGACAGCGGCATCGCCTACCTCGTCTCCGACGGCCATCCCCGCGGCTGGCGGACCCATCGCATGACGAAGATCTACGATCTCTCCGATCCCGCGCAGCCGCGCTTCATCCGCGACTTCGGGCTCGTGGGCCAGGAGCCGGGCTCGACGGGCCCGGCGCCCGAAGGCGTCCACGGGCCCATCGTGTACAAGAACCGCGTCTACTTCGCCTACGGCACGGGCTCCGAGGGCGTGCTGCAGATCGTGGATCGCGACAAGCTGCTCGCCGGCGATCCCAGCGTGGCCGACCGCTTCGCTCCCACGCCCGCCAACCTCCTCTATCCGCAGATCGGCCGGCTCGACATGTCGCCGGCCTGGGGCGGGCACACGAGCTACCCCATCCTGGGCATGCCTGTGCCGGACTGGGCCGCGAATGCCAAGGGGCAGACGCGCGATTTCCTGCTCCTCGTCTCGGAGTCGCTCCGCAACGAGTGCCAGGAGTTCCGTCAGCTCTCCTTCATGGTCGACATCACCACGGAGTCCAAGCCCTTCCCTGTCTCCACCATCCAGGTGCCCGCCTCCCCCGGCGACTTCTGCAGCCGGGGCGGGCGCTTCGGGCCCCACTCGAGCCATGAGTCGTTCACGCCCATCTACTACGGCCGGCTCGTCTTCATCGCCTATTTCAACGCGGGCGTGCGCGCATTTGACATCCGCGACCCCTTCAACCCGAAGGAGGTCGCGTACTTCATCCCCGCCGTCACCGCGAAGACGGACAAGCGCTGTCTCAAGGTCGACGGCGCCGACCGCTGCAAGGTGGCCATCCAGACGAACAACGTGGAGGTGGACGATCGCGGGCTCATCTATCTGGCCGACCGCGCCGACACGGGGCTGCACATCGTCGAGCTGACAGGCGCCGCGCGCGCCATAGCGCGCAAGCCGTAGGAGCCGACATGGGACGGTTCGTCGATCTCTCGGTGACGGTGGACTCGAGCACCATGAGCCCGCCCTCGACCAACATGCGGCTCGAGGTGACGCCGCACCGGCGCGGCCCGGGCTTCTGGCAGGTCTCCAGCGTGCACCAGAGCCTGCACACGGGCGCGCACATCGACTCGCCCCTGCACGTTTTCAAGAACGGCATCACCACGGCGGAGATCACGCTGGACCAGGTGATGGGCGAGGCGCTCGTGGTCGACCTGTCCTGGGTGAGCGCCAACCACGCGATCACCATCGACGATCTCAAGAAGGCCGGCGCGGGCGACGTGCAGCGCGGGGACATCGTGCTCCTGCGCACGGACTGGACGGACAAGATGTACGGGAGGTGGCCCGACTACTTCACCCAGTCGCCGTACTTCCCACCCGAGACCGCGCAGTGGCTCGTGGAGCGCGGCCCCAAGAACATCGGCTTCGACTTCTTCGAGGAGTACTGCGCGCGGCTGCCCGACTTCGGCTCGGAGGACTTCGCCATGCACCGGGTCATCCTCGGCGCGGGCGTGGTCATCATGGAAGGGCTGACCAATCTGGGCGCGCTGCCCCGCCGCCGCGTGGACTTCGCCGCGCCCTTCTACAAGATCGCGGGCACCGAGGGCGCCCCCGCCCGCTTCTTCGCCACGGTGTAAGTTCTCGTCCTATCCCTTCACGCAGACCACCTGGCGAAGCGTGTGAACGACCTCCACGAGGTCTTTTTGCGCTTCCATCACGGCGTCGATTGATTTGTAGGCGCCGGGAGTCTCATCGAGGACGTCGGCATCCTTCCGGCACTCGATCCCGGCGGTTGCGTGCGCGTGGTCTTCCAGCGTGAAGCGCCGCTTGGCCTCCGCGCGCGACATGGCCCGCCCCGCCCCGTGACTGCAGCTGTGAAAGCTCTCCGGGTTGCCTTTTCCGCGCACGATGTATGACCGGGCCCCCATGCTGCCGGGAATGATGCCCAGGTCGCCCTCGCGGGCCCTGACCGCTCCCTTGCGCGTGAGGAGAACGTCCTTGCCGTAGTGATGCTCTCGCGCCACGTAGTTGTGGTGGCAATTCACCGCCTCCATCTCCGCCCTGAAGGGAGGGATCCCCGGCACCGCCCCCACCGCCGCGGTGATGGCGTCCATCATCAGGCGACGATTCGTCATGGCGAAGGTCTGCGCCCACTCCACGGCCTCGATGTACTCCGTGAAATGCTCGGTTCCCTCCGACAAGTACGCCAGGTCCTCGTCCGGAAGGTTGACGATCCACTTCCGCATGTCCTTCTTGGCCAGCTCGATGAAGTACCGGCCGATCTTGTTGCCGACTCCGCGCGACCCGCTGTGCAGCAGGAACCACACGCGGTCGCTCTCGTCGAGACATACCTCGATGAAGTGGTTCCCCGTGCCCAGCGTGCCCAGATGGGTCCGATGATTCGAGTGGCCCACCGCGGGATGCCTGGCGATGATGGCGTCGAAGCGGGGCGCGAGCCCGGCCCACGCCGCCGCGGCGGCCGGCGGAGGCGTGCTCCACGCGCCCTTGTCGCGCCCGCGGGATGTGCGTCCATGGGGGACCGCGGCCTCGATGGCGGCGCGCACGCCGCGCAGGCTCTCGGGGAGATCGCTCGCGGTCAGGGTGGTCCGCACCGCCATCATGCCGCAGCCGATATCCACGCCTACCGCGGCGGGGATGATGGCGCCTATGGTGGGAATGACGCTGCCCACCGTGGCGCCGATTCCCCAGTGGACATCGGGCATGGCCGCCACCCACTGATGAATGAACGGCATGCGGGCGACGTTGGCGAGCTGCTTGGCCGCGGCTTCCTCGATGGGGACGCCACGCGTCCAGGCCTTGATGGGGACGCCCCCCTCGGAATGAATGACGTCGTACGAGCGCTTGGTGGACATTGCCTCCTCATCCAACTCGACTCTCGCCTCAGGGGTTCACCCTTCAGCCGGAACCGCGACTCTCAGGCTCGCTGCTTCTCTCAATCGTAGATCACGAGCTCCAGGAAGGCGAGGCCGCCGCTTCGGAATGACCGGGCTGGCGCAGTTCCGGGTGGGCGTGTAGGCTTCCTCCAGGAGGGCACAGCCGTGGACAAATTCGAATACTTCAGCGGCATTCCCGAGGTCGGCATCGTCCCTCGCGCGCCCCATGCCGGCCCGCTCCTTCGCCATGTCTACGAGCAGGAGCTGGGCCGCGGCGGCTTCGCGGGCAAGGTGACCCACACCTATCATCTCTACCCGCCCAACAACTGGCTGCCCGACGAGACCAAGACGCTCGAGGGCGCCGCCTGGGCGCCCCACTGGGATTCGCCGCTCCGGGACGTCGGAGGGACGCATCACGCGCTCGGCACCATCGAGCCCGCGGTCACGGGCGACGTCTATCGCGGCATGGCGCGGCTGATCGCCAACCCCACGGTGGCCATGAACGTGACGGCGCCCGGCGCGTCCATGGACTACTTCTTCGAGCATCATGGCGCCACCCTCGTCTTCTTCATCCATCAGGGCTCGGGCACGCTGGAGACCCTGCTCGGCCCCATCGCGTATCGTCGCGGGGATTTCCTCATCGTGCCGAAGGGGCTGACGCATCGCTTCGAGCTGGGCGCCGGGCCGCACTACTACTGGGTCTACGAGAGCTTCACGGGCGACCCGGAGAAGGCCGAGGCGGTCACCACGGGGCAATTCTTGACGCACAGCCGGAGCGACTACAAGTTTCCGCGCTCGCTCGAGACGCGCAACGAGGCGGGCCGCTTCGAGATCGTGTCCAAGGTGAGCGGGAGCTACACGCGGCGCGTGCACCCGACGCATCCCTTCGACGTGGTCGGCTGGCGGGGCACGTATCTGCCCTATCGCTTCGCGGTGGAAGACGTGCGTCCCGTCGTGGCGGACCGCTCGCACGTGCCGCCCTCGGGGCATACCGTGTTCATCCTGCCCGGCTGCTACATCTGCGTCTTTACCGTGCGCTCCGCCGAGAAGGAAGGACTCTGGGTACCCTTCTTCCACAAGAACCTGGATTACTGTGAGACGCTCGGGTACCACTCCGGCCAGTTCTTCAGCCGGGGCGGTGTCTTCACCGAAGGCATGGTCTCCGTCCACCCGGTGGGACTGCCGCATGGTCCGCATCCCACCGCCCTCAAGGCGCTCCTCGACGGCAAGCGCCCGGAGCGCTTCGAGGAAGTGGGAATCATGGCTGACTTCGCAAACCCCGCGCAGATCTCCGACTTCGCGCTGGGGATCTCGCGCCCCGACTACATGAAGACCTGGTCGGGCTATGTGTCCGACCCGCGCTTCCAGCACAGCCCGACGCGGCTCGGGGAAGTCCAGGCGGCCGCAGAGAGCGTGGCCGACGTGCGCGACGTGCTCAGGCCCAAGGGCTCGGAGGGCGAGGCAGGCTCGCTCTGACCATGGCCTGCGGCGAAGCCCGCGCGGTCGAGGCCAACGGGCTTCGCCTCAGGCTCTGGAAGTGGGGAGGCGCCGGCCCGCCCGCGCTCCTCCTTCACTCGCTGGCCGCTCACAGTCACTGGTGGGACTGGACGGCCCCGCTCCTCGCCACCCGCTTCTCGGTGATCGCGCTCGACCTTCGCGGCCACGGCGAAAGCGGCTGGGCCGACCCGGCCGCGTATCATGCCTCCGACTATGCCGGCGACATCGTGGCCGTGCTCGACCATCTGGGCTGGCAGGCCCCGCTCGTCATCGGGCACTCGCTGGGCGGCTATGTCGGCGCCTGGCTGGCCGCTCATCATCCTGAGCGGGTCGGCGCTCTCGTCATCGCCGACACCTTGACCCAGTGGTCGGAGGAGGAGACGGCCTGGGTGCTCGGACAGTCCGAGCGGCCCGGGCCCCGGTTCGCCGATCCTGGCGAAGCAGGTGGCCGCTTCCGACTATCGCCTCCGGAGACTGCGGCCACAACGGAGTGCTTGCGTCACCTCGGCGAGGCCGCTGTCGTCGAGCGCGCGGCCGGGGCCTGGCACTACTCCTTTGACCGCAAGGTCTTTGCTCAGGCAAGACCCGAAGACTGGTCCATCCTGCCCAGGATCGTCTGTCCCACGCTGGTCGTGCGCGGCGAAGGCAGCCGCATGATGGACCGCGCCGCCATGCTGCGCGTCGCCACCACCGTACCGCGAGGCCAGTTCGCCGAGCTCAAGGGCGCCTGGCACCACCTCGTTCTCGACGATCCCCCTCGCTTCGCCTCCCTGGTGACAGACTGGTTCGAGCGGGTCAATCTTGCCGCCGCCGCTGGCCGGGAGCATTCTTGACGCTGCCCGGCGGCGCTCGTAAGCTGAGTCACTTTGGCCGACAGCCCCGCTCGAAGAGGAGGTCGAGGTGAATCCTGCGATGACCACGCGCGACGCGAACCTGCCCGCGGAATATTCGGCCGGGCTCGATAGGCTTTCCCTCGCCCCGCTGTGGACCGCGCTCCACGTCCTGTTGCCGCAGGAGCGCGTGACGGAGGCGGTGCCCCACCGCTGGCGCTGGGCCGAGATGCGCGAGCCGCTTCTCGAGGCCGCGCGCCTCGTGCCGCTCGATCAGGCCGAGCGCCGCGTCCTCGTCCTGCGCAATCCCGGGCTCGGAGGCGCCTACGCGGTGACGGCCACGCTCTTCGCCGGGCTGCAGATCATCCTGCCGGGGGAAGCGGCCCCGAGCCATCACCACACCCCGGCGGCCCTCCGGCTCATCGTCGAGGGGCGGGGGGCCTTCACCACCGTGGACGGCGTCAAGTGCGCGATGGAGCCGGGCGACCTCATCATCACCCCGCCCATGCGCTGGCACGACCATGGCCACGAGGGAAGCGAGCCCGTGATCTGGCTCGACGGCCTCGACATCCCGCTGGTGAGGAGCTTCGAGGCGGCCTGGGCATCCAAGATGCGGCCGGCCGTCGTTCCGGCCACGGCGATCGATTCCTCACAGGATGAGTTCACCGCCGCGGGTGTGGTGCCGCGCGCCTCTCGCTACGAAGACACGGGCTACCCGCAGGTGCGCTGGCCGTGGACGACCGTGCGGCGGGCGCTCGAGGCAATGGCCGCCGCCGCTCAGGCTGATCAGCCCGTCGTGCTCCGCTACGTGAATCCGGGAACCGGCACCTTTCCGCTTCGCACCATCGGCTCAGAGGCGCAGTGGCTCCGGCCGGGCGAAGCGACCCGCGCTGAGCGCCGCACGGCCAGCGGGGTCTTCCACGTGATCGAAGGGCAGGGGGAGAGCCGCATCGGCGACGAGGTTTTCACCTGGGAGCGGGGCGACTGTGTGGTGGCGCCGCCGTGGCACTGGATCCAGCACAAGAACCTCTCCCGATCGGCGCCGGCCTGTCTCTTCCACTTCAACGACGAGCCCGCGCTCCGCGCGCTGGGACTGTGGCAGGAGGAGACGCGAAGCTGAAGGGTGGGCGCTCTCAGGAATCCTTCGTCATCGCCGCGGTTCCGCCGCCCAAGAAGAACTGGGCAATGGTGGCGATCAGGATCGTCAGCGAGTACTCGTAGCCGACCACGGTGGCCTTGCCGCGGGAGCTCTCGGCGATGACGGCGCGGAGGAAGAAGCCGTCATTGAGCTGAAAAAGGAGCACCACGACGAGCATGACGGGGACATTGACGAGGGCCGCCCAGCGCGAGAAGAGGCCCAGCACGAGCATGATCCCGCCCACGAGCTGCGCGGCGAGCAGATAGAAGACGAGGGCATCGGGAAAGGGCAGCCCGAGATCCTTGGTTATCATGGCGGCCATGGCATCCGGCGTCACGTCGAAGTACGCGTGGTACGCGTGGGCGATGTAGACGACGCCGAGCATGACGCGAAGGATCGTGGCGCCGAAGGGGCTCAGGATCGCCTCACGCTGAAATATTACAGCGCGGTCGTCCAGCCCCCGGCGAGAATTCTAGCGGGAGAGATCCCGCGCGGTGGGCAGCCCGGGCAGGGGCGTGGCGCTCAGAACGCCCCGCGCGATGGCCGTGGCCACCGCCTCGGCCGCGGCGGCGCCCACGCCGGCCACGTCGGCCGGCTCCTCCCCGATGGAGAGGCAGAAGAGACAGTCGCCGTCCGTGTCGAGGTGCGGGGGAGAGAGCGCCCGCCCGAATCCCGCGAGGCCGAGCCGCGCCACGCGGGCCGCCTCCGCCTTGCTCAAGGCGGCCGTGGTCGCGACCACGCCGATGGTGGTATGGGCGGGGCGGAAGCGCGGCGGACTCACCCCCGCCGCCAGCGCAGCCGCGGTATCCACGAGCTGCCGACCGTCGGGCGCGTCGCGGGCGCCGGCGAGGAGCCGCCCCGTGGCGGGATCCCGCACGTCTCCCGCGGCGTTCACGACCATGAGCGCGGCCGTGGTGATTCCGTCCCGGTCCACGCGGGCCACGCCCAGTCCGCCGCGCATGGCGCGCTCGATGCCGTAGAGCTTGCCGACGGTGGCGCCCGTGCCCGCGCCCACGCTGCCTTCGGCCACGGGGCCCGCGCCGGCCGCGGCGGCGGCGGCATGGCCCATGGCCCGGTCGGGTCTCGCGCGATGGTCGCCCACGGAGAGATCGAAGATGATGGCGCCTGCCACATGCGGGACCACGGTGCGGGACACGGGAAAGCCGCGCCCGCGCTCCTCGAGCCACTGCATCACGCCCCAGATCGCCTCGAGGCCATAGGCGCTGCCGCCGGCCAGCACGACCGCGTCCACCGTCGGCGCGAGGTGACGCGGGTCGAGGAACTCGAGCCCGTGCACGGCAGCCGCCCGTCCGGCGATCTCGAGCGCGCCCGCGGCGGGGCGCTCAGGCATGATGACGGTGCACCCGGTATGCCCACGGTTGTCGGTGACATGGCCCACGCTCAGTCCGGGAATCACGCGGGCCACTCTAGCAAATTCTGGCGGGCATTGACCCCGCGGTGCTACGCTCGGACCACATGCGCAGGGGAGACGCCCCGGACGATGAGCCGGCCGACCATCGGGAGCGCCACCGGCAGCCGCGTCGGCCGTGGTTTCTCATCGCCGCCTGCCTCACCCTGGTCGTGCTCTCCGCCGTGCTGTGGGTCAAGTGGAGCGACAATCGGCGGGAGGCGGCCCGGCTCCAGCGGGAGCTGACGCGCGTGTACAAGGAGGCCGAAGATCTGCGCATGCAGGCCACCCTCGGCCAGGAGCGTATCGCGCGGCTCGAGCGGGAGCTGCGCGCGCTCAAAGCCGAGAGCCAGGCCCGGCCCGCGGAAGACAAGAAGGCTGGGCGCTCCGCGCCCAAGCGGTAGCGTTCCGACGCTCGAGGAGATCGCATGGAATTGATCAGTCGCATCCTGGACGGCTCCATCCCGCAGGATCTGAAGGACGCGCTTCGCCGGGCCGAGCCCGCCGGGCCGCGCATGAGCCATGACGAGAAGATCGCCCATCTCGAGGACGTGCCGCTCTTCGCGGACTGCAGCCAGAAGCAGCTCCGCTCGGTCTCCGACATCTCGCGCGTGGTCGAGGTACCCACGGGAACCTCGCTGACGCGGGCCGGCCAGCCCGGCGACGAGTTCTTCGTGCTCGTCGACGGCACCGCGGCCGTCGAGAAGCCGGGCAAGAAGAAGCAGTTCCTCAAGCCCGGCGCCTTCTTCGGTGAGATGAGCTTGCTCGATGGCGGCCCGCGCTCCGTGACGGTGCGCGCGGCCACGCCGTTGCGGGTGCTCGTGATTGACCGGAAGAACTTCCAGATCCTGCTGCGGGATGTGCCCGACCTGACCTACAAGCTGCTCGTCACCCTGTCGAAGCGCGTCCGGATGCTGGAGCAGGCCGAGCAGCCCTGACCCGCCGGCGGTCCCTCAGGGGGCTGCGAGAGTCTCGTCCAGGACTTCCAGAAGTCGAGCATTGTCCTCGGGCCGCCCGATGGCGATCCGAAGATGCTCCGGGAAGCCCACCGCTCCCCCGTCTCGCACCAGGATGCCCGCCTTGAGCAGTGCGGCAGCGAGCTCTCGCGCCTGCGCACCGATTCTCGGCAGGAGAAAATTCGCCTGCGAGGGCGGTGCGGGACAGCCGCGCCGGGCGAGCTCGGCCAGGAGGCGCGGGCGTTCCGACAGGACCAGCGCGCGCGTTCGCTCGAGATGGGCGCGATCCTCGAGAGCGGCGACCGCCGCGACCTGGGCGAAGCGGTTGACGTTGAAGGGCGCGCGCACGCGGTTGAGCCAGCCCATGATCTCGGGCGCTCCCACGACATAGCCCACGCGCAGGCCGGCGAGCGCAGCGATCTTGGAGAACGTGCGGAGCGCGATCAGCCGTGGCCAGCGTCTCGCCAGCGCCACCCCGTCGGGGGTCTCCGGGTCATCGGAGAAGTCCCGGTACGCCTCGTCGAGGATCACGAGCGGGCCGTCATCGCCGAGCTTCGCCAGGAATTGGTCGAGGGGCCCTCTCCGGATGATCGTCGTGGCGGGATTGTGCGGCGTGCACAGGAAGATGGCCTTGGTCTTGGGCCCCACGCGCGCGAGCATGGCGTCGAGATCGGTGTCGTACCCGCGGAGCGGGATCTCCACCGGCGTGGCCCCGGACAGGCGCGCCTCGATCCCGTAGGGCTCGAAGGCAGGCTTCGGCATGAGGATCTCGTCCCCGGGCTCGAAGGCCGCGCGCGCGATCAGCCCGAGCAGCTCGTCTCCGCCATTGCCCGCCATCAGCCAGTCGGGCGGCACGCCGAGCCACGAGCCCAGGGCCTCACGTAGTCGCGTCGAGCCCCCGTCCGGGTAGAGATGGGCCCGCGCCGCTTCCTGCCTCAGCGCCTCGATGACCAGAGGGGAGGGGCCGAGCGGGTTCTCGTTGGACGAAAGCCGCACGATGGCCGGCAATCCGAGTTCCTGAGACAGCGCTTCGAGGGATTTGCCTGCCTCATATGGCGTCACTGCCTCGAGCGCCTGTCGCCAGATCCGTCGCATGGTGAGTCATTCTATCCCGCCGTCCAAGTCCGCGCCAGATTTGACATCCCTAATACCGGCATGTACCGTTTCGTCATGTCCACAGACCTTTTCCGCCAGGTGAAACGCGTGGAGGCACAGGCGGAGAGGGGCTTCGACGGGTCGTCCACCGAGCGCGCGGAAAGGAAGCGGCGGCTCCGGCTCGAGCTCCTCCGCCAGCACCTGACCTCCAATGTCGACTTTCTCAAGGCGGCCCACCTCGGGGGCGCGTCGGGCCAGCAATCAGTGCAGGCCCACGCCGCCTTCATGGATGGCTTCCTCTCGACCCTCTTCCGACTGGCCGTGGACGACGCCAAGCGGGAAGGCATCGCGCCGGCTCCGCTCGTCCTGGTTGCCCTCGGCGGGTACGGGCGCGGTGAGCTGGGCCCGCTCTCCGATCTCGACCTCATGCTCATCTACGACGGTGTCATGGAGCCTTTCATCCAGCGCGCCACCCAGGGCCTCCTCTACACCCTGTGGGACCTGGGCCTCACCGTCGGACATTCCGTGCGCAGCCTGCCCGACTGCGTGGCCATGGCCACGACGGATTTCTCCTCGCGCACCTCCATGCAGGAGGCGCGGTACCTCGTGGGAGACCGGCGGCTCTTCCAGCGCTTCCGCAAGGTGCTCTCGGCCAACGTCTACCGCAAGGACTTCGGCCAGTTCCTGGAGACGGCGCTCGCCGAGCGCGACCAGCGCTATCGCAAGTTCGGGGGCTCGCCGTACATGGGCGAGCCCAACGTCAAGGAGTCCGCGGGCGGGCTGCGCGACCTCCACACGGCCATGTGGCTCGCCTCGACCAAGTTCGGCGCGCGCACCCTCCGCGACCTTTTCGAGAAGGGCATGATCACCGAGCGCGAGCAGCGGCAGACGGACGAGGCCCTCACCTTCCTCTGGCGGGTACGGAACGAGCTCCACTTCCTCTCCGGCCACAAGAACGACGTGCTCTCGCGCGACATCCAGCCGGAGATCGCCGCGCACTTCGGCTACGTCAGCGACGACGATTCCCTCGCCGTCGAGAAGTTCATGCGCGACTACTATCTCCACGCGCGCGTCGTCCACCGGGTGTCGAGCCAGCTGATCTTGCGCTGCCAGGAGACGCTCTCGCGTCGCGGTACCGTCCAGCGGCGCCTGCGACAGGAGGCGCTCGCCGACGGGCTCTACGTCATGGACGAGCGCATCCATCTCGTGCATCCCGACGGCCGCGACCTGCGCGAGGACCCGACGCGGCTCATGAAGATTTACTGGCACTCCCACCGGCTGGGATTCGACCTTGGCGTGGGCGCCGAGCGGGCGGTCGAGGAGGCGCTGGATCTCGTCGACGACCGCTTCCGCCGATCGCCCGAGGTGCGCGATCTCTTCCTCGACATCTGCCGGAGCTGGGGGCGGGTGGCCCAGACCCTCCGGTCCATGCACCACCTGGGCTTTCTCGGGCGCTACCTGCCGGAGTTCGGCGCCCTCACCTGTCTGGTGCAGTACGACGTCTATCACAAGTTCACGGCCGACCAGCACTCGCTCATCGCCGTGGAAGGTCTGGAGGCGCTGGCTCCCGGGGCCTCCACGGAGACCCAGAGTCTCGCGCAGGTGCTCAACGAGGTCGAGCATCCCGACCTCCTGATGCTGGGCATGCTCCTGCACGATATCGGCAAGGGCAAGGGGCACGGGCATGTCGCCAAGGGCATCCCGCTCGCCGAGGAGCTGACGGCGCGACTGGGGCTGGCCGGCGAGGCCGCGGGCGCCGTGGTTTTCCTCGTGGCCAAGCACGTGGCCCTCTCGCACGTCGCGCAGCGGCGGGACGTCAACGATCCGAAGACCGTGGAGACTCTGGCGGAGATGTGCGGCACCCCGGAGCGCCTGCGCATGCTCTACCTCCTGACCTTCGCCGACATGCGCGCCGTGGGTCCCGGCGTCATGACGGGCTGGCAGGCGCAGGTGCTCTGGGAGCTCTACGCGGGCGCCATGCGGCGACTGACGGGAGGCCGTCTGGAGCCCCTGACGCGGGAGGAGGCGAGCCAGCGCGTGGCCGCGGAGCTGACGGATCCCTCCCTTCGACGCGCGGTGCCGGGGCACCTGGCCATGGTCTCCGAGCGATACCTCGCCACCACCGCGCCCGCGCGGATGGCCGCGCACATGCGGCTGATCGAGCGGCTGGAAGAGGATCCCGTGGCCACGGAGCTCTTCCATCACCACGATCTTGGCTCCTCCGACCTCGTGATCGTCACCCGCGACGTGCCGGGGCTCTTCTCGCTCATCGCGGGCAGCCTCGCCGCCCACGGCATCAACATCCTCTCCGCGCAGATCCACACGCGGGCCGACGGCATCGCCATCGATACCTTCCAGGTCAATGACCCGTTCGGCGAGGCCGTCACCGAGGAGGCGCGCTGGCGCCGCACCCTCGAATCCCTCCGCCGCGTGGTGCTGGGCGAGCAGTCCATCGAGGCGCTGCTCGCGGCGCGCAAGGGGGCGAGATCGGAGCCCGCCGCGGTGCCGGGGCCGCCCAAGGTCTCCGTGGACAATCACCTCTCGGACACGCATACGGTGGTCGAGGTCAAGTGCCCCGACCGCGTCGGCCTCCTGTACCTCATCACCGTCACCCTCTCGAAGCTCGGCCTCAGCATCGCGAGCGCGCGCATCGCCACCGATATCGACCACGCCTTCGACACCTTCTACGTGGTGGACCGGCGGGGCCGGCGCATCGAGGACTCCGACGAGATGGCCCGGATCCGGGCGGCGCTGGAAGAGGCCCTGCTGAAGCCGTGCTAGGCCATTACAAGGCCCCGCTCCATCGGCTCTTCGATCCCGTGGCGCGGCTTCTCTTCCGGGCGCGCCTCCGCCCCAATCACCTGACGGTGGCGGGACTGGGCGTGAGCATCGCCGCGGCCTACGTTTTCTCCATGGGGCGGCTGCGCTGGGGCGCCGTCCTTCTCGCCGTGGCCGGGCTCTTCGATTTCTTCGACGGCGCGGTGGCGCGCCTCGCCGGCTCGGACAGCGACTATGGCGCCTTCCTGGATTCCGTGGTGGACCGCTACTCGGACCTCGCCGTGCTCCTGGGCATCCTCGTCTACTACGAGACGCGTGGTGACACCACGGGCTCCATCGCCACCATGGCCACGCTCGCCGGCACCTTCATGGTCAGCTATACCAAGGCGCGGGCCCAGTCCATCGGTCTCCGCTGCGAGGTCGGCATCATGGAGCGCCCCGAGCGGCTCATCGCCCTGATCGCGGGCGCCACCTTCCTCGTGCTCACGCCCATCATGGTGCTGCTCGCCGTCCTCACCAATGTCACGGCCGTCCAGCGCATCATCTACACGCGCCGGATCGCCCGGGATCTGACGCTGCGGTAGACTCCCGATATGCGTCGCGCGTGCACGGCCGTGACGTGTGTTCTCTTCGTGGCGCTTCTCGCGTCCGCGTCGACGGCGGCGGGACCCGCGCCCGTCCGCCTGACTCCTGAAGCGCGCGACCGCTTCGCCGCGGCCCTCCAGAGCCATCGGGCGGCCGACTGGGCGACCGCCGCCCGCGAGTTTGCCGATCTCGCCCGCTCGGCGGCCCCCATCGCCGACTACGCGCTCCTCTATCACGCGGATAGCCTGGCCCGCCTGGGCGACGCCGCGAACGCGCGCCTGGTCGCCCAGCAGATTCCCGATCAGTGGCCCGACAGCCGTGCCGTATCCGCCGCCCTCATCCTCGCTGCCGAGCAGGCCTCGCGCGCGGGCGACGAGGCAGGGGCCGCGGCCCTCTGGCGCCGTGTCCTCGATCGATTCCCGGATCTGCCTGATCTTCCGCGCGCGCGTCTGGCCTGGGCGCAGGCCCTCGGCAATGCCGGGCGTCTCGGCGAGGCTGCGGTGGCGTATCGAGAGCTGTGGCTCCTTCTCCCCGCGTCCCCGCAGGGCGAGGCGGCGGCGCGCGAGCTCCGCGCCCTCGAGGGCCGCGGCGTCGCCCTGGCCGCGCTGACGCCTGTCCAGCGGGTGGAGCGCGCCGAGCGGCTCGTGGCGGCGGGAACAGCAGAGGCCGCGCGCAGCGAGGCCGAGCTTCTGCTCGCGGAGAAGCCCTCCACGGACGTGGCCCTGCGCGCCCTTCACGTGGTCATGGACGCCTCGCGGCGTCTCAATCGCGACGACGCCGCGCTCCTCGCCGTCAACCGGGCCCTCGCCCTTGCCCCCGCCGACAAGCGCGCCCCCTGGATCCTCGACTCCGCGAAGATCCAGCAGAAGAAGAATCGCGAGGGCGCCATCGTCCAGCTCGACCGGCTCGTCGCCGCCGAGCCCAAGAGCGCCGAGGCACCGGAGGCGTTGCTGCTCAAGGCGCGGCTCCTGGGAGCGGGGAGCGCGCCCAAGTCGGCGGAGCCCGTCTACGTCAAGCTGGCCCAGAGCTATCCGGAAAGCGACGAGGGTTTGGCCGCGACCTGGCGGCTCGGCTGGCTCTCCTGGCTGCGCGGCGACTATGGAGAGGCGATCGAGCGGTGGAGTCGTATCGCCTCGGTCCGGGCGGCCAGCCAGGGATACCGCGACGCTTCTGCGTACTGGATCGGCCGCGCCCACGCGGAGCTCGGCCAGACCGAGGCCGCGACCCGGCAGTTCGCTCAGCTCATCGCGGAGGCGCCGCGCAGCTACTACGGGATCCTTGCCTCCCGCCGGGCGCCGCACGTCCAGCCGAGCCCTGGTCGCAATCCCGCCTCCGCCCAGCTCGCGGCATCGCTGCCCGCGGACCCTCGCGAGCTGCTCCAGGCCGAGGCGCCGTGGGCCCGCGTCGAGGCGCTGCGGGCGGTGGGGCTCGGCGACTACGCCGACGACGAGATGGATTCCATGGCGCGACGGGCGGCCGATAATCCCCGGCGGCTCTACGCGCTCTCCGCCGCCTATGCCCAGGAGTCGCGCTTCTACCTGTCCCTGCGCATTCTCAGGCGGAACTTCCTCGGGGTGGCGCGCAGCGCGCCGCCCGCGCCGCGGACCTTCTGGGATCTCTTCTATCCGATGGGATGGCGCAACGAGCTGACCGACGCCGCCTCGCGAGCGGTCCTCGATCCGTACCTCGTGGCGGCCATCGTGCGCGAGGAGTCCTCGTTCTATCCGCAGGCGCGCTCGCGCGTGGGGGCGCGCGGGCTCATGCAGCTCATGCCCACCACGGCGCGCCCGCTCGCCAAGAGCCGGGGGCTTCCCACGAGCGAGGAGTCGCTGGACGACCCTGCGGTCAATCTCGTCCTGGGCAGCGCCTACCTGAGCGTGCTCATGAAGGAGTTCGGCGAGCCCCGCCTGGCCGTGGCCGCCTACAATGCCGGCCCCACGAGCGTGCGCGAGTGGTGGAAGAGCCGGCCCACGGAGGATCTCGAGGTGTGGGTCGAGCTCATCCCCTACGGCGAGACCCGCCGCTTCGTCCGGCGCGTCATGCTCGCCTGGGAAGAGTATCGGCGTCTCTACGCTCCGGCGGCAGGGAACGTCAAGCCATGACGGAGCTGGTGGCAGCCGGCTTCTGGCGCCGCCTCGCCGCGCACTTCCTGGACTGTCTCGTCGGCTTCGGCGCCTGGCTCCTGGGCTCGATGTGGCTCTTGATCGGCGTCTGGGAGCTTCGCGGCGCCCCCAGCGATCTTCGAGAGATCTTCGTGCTCGCCCTGGCCGTGCCCGCCTTCGCGGTGGTTCTCCACCTCGCTTACCACGTTCTCATGCTCGTCGCGTGCGGCCAGACGCTGGGCAAGATGGCCGTGGGCGTGATCGTGGTGCGCCGCGACGGCGGTCCCGTCGGCGCGGCGGCGGCCTGTCTCCGCTGCCTGGGCGGCTTTCTCTCCGCCGCCTCCCTGGGATTGGGGTATGTGGGCATCCTGGTGACGCCGGAGCGACGCGGGCTGGCGGACATGCTGGCGGGTACGCGGGTGGTGGACGCGCGCTCGGCGCGCGCGGTGGCGGAGTCTGAGCCGGAAGCGCCGGCGGTGATCGAGCACCGGCTCAGCGCCTGACGGACGCCCCGCCCGTCACCGCTTCTTGGAGGGCCCCTCGGCGACGGCGGCCGGCTCGAGCGGCTCGAGCGCCTTGAGCCGGTCCTCGAGGGTGGGATGGGTGTCCAGCACGCTCCCGCCCTCGTCGCGAGTGCGGACGAGCACGGCGTCCACCGCGCGAAGCGACTCGGCGAGGCTCCGGCGCGGCGAGGGATTGCCCATGGCGCGAAGGATCTCGATGGCCCGCTGGTCGGCGGCGAACTCCTGCTGGCGCGAGAAGGCGCGTACCACGAGAGGATTGACGACGAAGTCGAGGAGTCCCACGCCGGGGGCAAAGAAGCCCGCGGTGCCGAAGCCCGCGTTGAGCGACAGAGCGAGGCGTCGGCGGGTGCCGACGTGATCGAGCACCTCGTGGGCGACCTCGTGGGCGACGGCGGCCTCGAGCACCGGGCTCGGTAGCCGGGCCAGACCGTCCGTGATGTAGAAGGTCGCGTCTTCGTCCGTATAGGCCGCGGCATGCTGGCTCTTGATGAAGGCAAAGCTATAACGCGTGGGATCGTCACCGGCCGCGACGGCGGCGCGGTGCAGGATATGGGCGACGCGGACGGTGTTCGGATCCGCGGGCGAGGGATAGTACGTACCCACGGGCAGGGAGGCACAGCCGGCCGACCAGGCGGCCACGGCGACGATCACGAGCAGGGCGCGTTGTCGCATCGGGAGGAACATCCTATCGCCCGGACCTTCTCATAATCAAGAAAACCCAGTGCCGCGCTAAGGGTCGTCGGGACGGATGGTCTCCCACTCCGCTTCGAAGGCACTGGCCAGGGCCGGGCAATCGAAGGCCAGGATATTCTCCCGGTTCCGACCCTCCGCCCCCTCGGTCCAGTTGAAGCTCCCCGTGACGACCCAGCGGCCGTCCACGATCGCGAACTTGTCGTGGAGCAGTCGCCCCACGCGGGAGACTTCCACCTCGATGCCGGCCGCACGTAGCCGTGCCAGGAGCGCGGCCTGAGTCTTGCCCGCGCTCTGGAGATGGTCGGCCTTGATGGAGACGCGGACACCGGCCCGGGCGAGATCCAGCAGCGCCTGCTCGATCTTGCGGCTGGTCAGCCCGTAGATCGCGATGCGCACCGAGACGCGGGCCTGGGTGAGAGTGTCGACGACGAGGGCCTCGGCGCCGCCATGAGGAGAGAAGCGGGCGGTCCCCGGGCAGCTGAACTCCGCTTCCGGAGGGTGCTGGGCGTGGGAGGCGAAAGCCGGGCGGGAAGCGGGAGCGAGAAGCGTCAGCGCGAGCGCCCACCCTGCCCATGGTCGGGGCCGGATCACCTGGTCATTATCTCAATGGGGGCGCGCAGGCCCAACCTTTCCCGGTCGAGCGAACCTATTCCCGCGCGAACCTGTTAGGATAATGAGGAGTCAAATGGGAGGGAGGTCGACCCATGCTGATCAAGCGTGACCAGGACAGAAAACGGCGCGGAGAGGACATTCCGGCCTCTGAGATCACCGCGGAGCGGCTTTATCTCGACCGCCGGGCCTTCATTGCAGGCGCGGCCGCGCTGGCCCTGGCCCCGTCCCCTGTGAGAGCCGAGAATCATCTCGCCCCGCTCAAGGCGGCCAAGAACCCGGCCTTCACGCTGCCCGATGCGCTGACCTCCTACAAGAACGTCACCTCCTACAACAACTTCTATGAGTTCGGCACCAACAAGGAGGACCCGGAGCGTCTGCAGGCTTCGCTGAAGACGCGACCGTGGACGGTCAAGGTCGAGGGGCACTGCGCCAAGCCCAAGACCTTCGACATCGAGGAGCTCCTGAAGTTCTCCCTCGAGGAGCGCGTCTACCGGCTCCGCTGCGTGGAGGCATGGTCCATGGTCATACCGTGGATCGGTTTTCCCCTGAGGGATCTGCTCAAGCGTGTGGAGCCCACGGGCCAGGCCAAGTACGTCGAGTTCACCACCCTCGTCAACCCCGACATGTTTCCCGGGCAGAAGCGGGGATTCTTCGGCTTCTCCCTCGACTGGCCCTACACGGAGGGGCTCCGGCTCGACGAGGCAATGCATCCGCTGACCCTCATGACCGTCGGGCTCTACGGCCAGGTGCTGCCGAACCAGAACGGCGCGCCGTTCCGCGTGGTGATCCCGTGGAAGTATGGCTTCAAGAGCGCGAAGTCCCTGGTGAAGATCCGCCTGACCGCCGAGGAACCCAAGACCGCCTGGAACAAGGCCGCCCCGAGCGAGTACGGCTTTTACTCGAACGTGAACCCGCAGGTCGATCATCCGCGCTGGAGCCAGGCGACGGAGCGGCGCATTCCCGAGGTGCGTCGCCGGGAGACCCTCATGTTCAACGGGTACGGCGATCAGGTCGCGTCGATGTACACGGGGATGGACCTGAAGAAGTTCTACTAGGGCTCGCGTGGCGTATCGCGGTCGGGTCGTCCTCAAGGCCGCCGTCTGGGTGGCCAGCCTCTGGCCGCTCGGGGTGCTGGTGCGCGGCTGGCTCGCGGACGATCTCACCGCCAATCCCATCGATTACGTCACGCGCACCCTGGGGCTCACCGCCCTCGTCCTGCTTCTCACCAGCCTCGGCATGACCCCGCTGCGCATCCTGTTCCGCTGGTCCTGGCCTATCCAGCTCCGGCGACTCCTCGGCCTCCTGGCCTTCTTCTACATCTGTGTCCACTTCTCCGTCTGGATAGGTCTCGACCACTTCTTTGCCTGGAAGCGCATGGGACAGGATGTCCTCAAGCGGCCCTTCATCACGGTGGGCGTGCTCGCCCTCGCGCTGCTCATCCCGCTCGCCATCACCTCGACGCAGGGCATGATCAAGCGCCTTGGCGGCGCCCGATGGCGGCTGCTCCACCGCCTCGTCTGTGTGGCGGGCGTGCTCGGGGTCCTCCACTTCCTGTGGCTGGCCAAGAAGGGCCGTACCACACCCTACTACTACGCCATCGTGCTCGGAGTGCTGCTCGCCGTGCGCCTCTGGGACTGGGGACGGAAGCGGCTCGCCTCGAAAGCGTTAAAACACGAACCCTCTCCCCCACTGGGGGAGAGGGTCGCGGTTCGAGCTGAGACGCTCGCTTCGAGCGACGAGGCGAGGGCTGAGTAAAAGAGCCTTGGTCGTTACTTGGCTGGCGTGTAGTAAGGGTTGGTGCCGGACGCGTGATCGGTGGAGTCCAGCACTTCCTCGATCTCCGGAAGCTCTTCCTTGATGAGGCGCTCGATGCCGGCCTTCAGCGTGACGTCCGCCGCGCCGCAGCCCTGACAGCCGCCGCCCATCTGGATGTAGACCTTGTTGTCCTTGACTTCCATCAGCTGGACGAAGCCACCATGGCCCGCCACGGCCGGATTGATGGTCGAGTCGATCAGCTCCTGCACCTTGGCCGCCAGATCCTCGCTCATGTCCTCACCTCCCTGGGGGGCCTAGTCTACACCCGTCGGCTGCGCGAATGCGAGCTTGCCTTGACAGCCGGGGCGGGCCCCCCTAGCATCGCGCGAGACCCTACCGGGAGGCCCTCATGGACTACGCCGACTACCAGCACCTGCTGTTCGACCGCCGTCCGAACGGTGTCGTGCTCATCACCATCAATCGCCCCGAGGTGATGAACGCCACCAACGCGCGCCTGCACTGGGAGCTGACCCAGGTATGGTTGACCATCGACGCCGACCCCGCGGCGCGTGTGGCCCTCGTGACGGGGGCGGGGCGCGCCTTCTCGGCGGGTGGGGACATCTCGCTCGTGGAGGAGATGACGACGAATCGCGAGGCGGTGGCCCGCACGTTGCGCGAGGCCGCCGACCTCGTCTACAACATGATCAATCTCGACAAGCCGGTGATCTCCGCCATCAATGGGGTGGCCGTCGGCGCCGGCCTCGTGGTCGCCCTCCTCGCCGACGTCAGCATCATCTCCGAGACGGCCCGGTTCACCGACGGCCACACGCGCCTCGGGGTGGCTGCGGGCGATCACGCCGCCATCATCTGGCCTCTCCTCTGCGGCATGGCCAAGGCCAAGTACTATCTCCTCACGAGCGACTTCATCGACGGCCGTGAGGCCGAACGCATCGGGCTCGTCAGCCGCTGCGTCCCCGCGGACAAGGTCATGGAGACGGCGCTGGGCGTGGCCGAGGCGCTGGCCGGAGGCAGCCAGCACGCGATCCGGTTCACCAAGCGCGCGCTCAACAACTGGCTGCGCCAGGCCGGCCCCATCTTCGACCAGTCCCTGGCCCTCGAGATGCTGTGCTTTGGCTTCGAGGATGTGAAGGAAGGCGCCCGCGCCATACGCGAGAAGCGCGCCCCGTCCTTTCCTTCGGCGCGGTGAGCTTCGCGGTCGCCCTCGTCATCCTCCTTGTCGCGCCCGCCTGGGTGATGGCGCAGACGCCCGACTGGGAGAGCTTGATGAGCGCGGCCCAACGCGCCGAGGAAGGAGGGCGCCTGGGCGACGCGGAGCAGCTCTATGCCGCGGCCATCGCCAAGACGCAGGGCTTCGACGAGAAAGATCGGCGCATCGAGCAGAGCCTCACCGCGCTCGGCGACCTGCACGGCGCGCGGGGACGCTATGCCGACGCGGCGCGCTTCTACGACCGGGCCCTGACCGCGCTCGAAAAGGCGCTTCCTGCCGGCGATCCCGGGCTGGTGCCGGGATTGAATCGCCTGGGCACCATGTGGCGGCTCCAGGGACGCGCGCCCGATGCCGAGCCGCTGCACCGTCGCGCCCTCGCCATCGCCGAGAAGACGCTCGGCGCCGACGATCCGGCCGTCGCCGCATCCATGGCAAACCTCGCGGAGATCTACATGGCGCGTGCCCGCTTTGCCGAGGCGGAGCCGCTCTTCCGCGGCGCCCGGAGCATCTACGAAAAGGCGCTCGGCGCGGGCCATCCGGAGGTGGCGAAGTCGCTGGCGAGCCTGGGAACGCTCTACAAGGAGCAGGGGCGCTTCCGGGAGGCGGAGCCGCTCTATCTCCAGTCCATCGGCATCGTCGAGGGCGCCCTCGGCGCGAGCGACGCGCAGATGGCGCTCCCGGTGGCGAGCCTGGCCGCCCTCTACGCGGCGCAAGGACGCTACCGCGAGGCCGAGCCGCTCTTCACGCGCGCGCTCGCCATCCAGGAGAAGACCCGCGGCCCCCAGCATCCGGCGGTGTCCACCACCCTCAACGAGCTGGGGGAGCTCTATCGCGCGCAGGCGCGCTGGGCCGAGGCCGAGCCGCTCTATCGCCGGTCGCTGGCCATTCGCGAGCGGGTCTTCGGGCCGGACAGCTCGAGCGTCGCGGTGGTCTTTGCCAACCTTGGTCTGCTCGACTTCGATCGAGGCCGCTACGCCGACGCGGAATCAGCCTTCAAGCGCGCTCTCGCCATCGACGATAGGCCACCCGGGCGCGAGCATCCCGATGTGGCGACCGACCTGAGTAACCTGGGCGATGTCTATCGCGTCCAGCGCCGCTACGCCGAGGCCGAGCCGCTGTACCGGCGGGCGCTCGGCATTCGCGAGCGCACCCTCGGCCCCGATCACGCCAAGGTGGCCACGAGCCTCAACAACCTGGCCGTGCTCTACCAGTACCAGGGCCGCTTTGCCGAGGCCGAGCCCCTCTTCCGGCGCACCCTCGGCGTCCTCGAGAGATCCTTGGGGCCTGATCACCCGAACGTGGCGTTCACCCTCAACAATCTGGCGGAGGTCTACAAGGCCCAGGGACGCTACGCGGCGGCGGTCCCCCTCTATCCGCGCGCCATCGCCATCGCGGAGAAGCGGCTGGGCCCGGATCATCCGACGCTGGCCGCGCTCCTGGACAACTACGCCGTGGTGCTCCGCGGAGCCAAGCGGGACGCCGAGGCCCTCGAGGTCGAGGAGCGTGCGCGAGACATCCGCATTCGCCACGCCCAACAAAACCCTCGGCGCTGAGCCGCCTCAGGCTTGGCCGTGGGGACGGCGACGCTCGGCGGGGGCGCCGGGGTCGAGCTCGACTACGAGACCGTCGCCCCAGCCGTACTTGCTCTTCGAGCGGGCCCGGATGTCGCGCACCAGCTCGGGCGAGCCCGCCGCGCGCAGCACGCGGGCGCGGCCGCGGAACTTCCGGCCGTCCACGCTCCAGCGCACGCGCGGCTCCTCCAGCAGATTCTGCACCCAGTGCGCGCGCAGCCGGCGCTCGGAAACGAGATAGAAGCAGCGGCCGCGCCGCGTGAACCAGATCTCGATCTCGCGCGGTTTGCCCGTCTTCCGGCCCCGCGTCGTGAGATAGAGATATTGCGGCTCGCTCGACGCAGCCGGGCCCGGCACGGTCAGGCCGTGAGGTCGCTGGACTGGATCCGCTTGACGCCTGCCTTCTGCATCGCCGTCCAGGCCTTGGCCAGCGATCCCTCCGTGTCGATGCCGCGGCAGGCATCCTCGATGACCAGGGCCTGCAGGCCGACCTTCCGTGCGTCGAGGGCGGACCAGCCGACGCAGAAGTCGGTGGCGAGGCCGACGAAGTAGAGGGTGCGGAAACCGCGGTCGCGGACATAGCCTCGCAGCCCCGTGGTCGCCTTGCCGTCGGCTTCGAAAAAGGCGGAGTAGGAGTCCATGTGCTGCCGATAGCCCTTACGAATGATGAGCTCGGCGTGCGGGATCCGCAGGTCTTTGTGGAAGGCAGCGCCCGGGGTGCCCTGGACGCAGTGATCCGGCCACAGCACCTGGGTACCGTAGTCGAGCGCGACCGTCTCGAAGGGCTTCTTGCCCGCATGCGTCGAGGCGAAGGAGATGTGCCCGGGTGTGTGCCAGTCCTGGGTCAGGATCACATGCCGGAAGCCGGCAGCGATCTTGTTCACCAGCGGGACGATCTGGTCTCCCTCCTTGACGGGCAGAGCGCCGCCGGGGATGAAGTCGTTCTGGACATCCACGATCACGAGCAGGGCCCGATCGTCCGGCGTGATCTTGCCCGCCATGCCCTGGGCGCCGGCCTCACCGGCCCGCGCCATGAGCCCGGCCGCTGCCGCCCCCGCCATCACACCCGAGAGGAACTCGCGTCGATTCGATCTCGTCATGGGACACCTCCTGATTGGGGGCAAGTATAGTCGCAAGCCTCGCGACCCGCGAGGCGGCGCGCGACGGGCGCCGCCGCTCCTCCTGTGCGATAATCCTCCCACGCAAACGCCCGCCGGGTCGCGGGCGGAGCTCGAGGGCCTCGATGCCGAAGCTGAAGAAGCCGCGCGAAACACCGCCACCGCCTGCCCCTTCGAGGCCGGACTGGATCATCGTGGGGCTGGCCCTCGTTGGACTCGCGGTCGCCGGCTACCTGACCGCGCTCAAGCTCGGCGGCAACCAGGCTTTCCTCTGCCGCGACGGCAGCGGCTGCGACATCGTCCAGGCCAGCCGGTACTCGCTCCTGGCCGGCGTGCCCACCGCTCTCTGGGGCGCGGCGGTCTACGCCGCCATCCTCGTCCTGAGCGTGATACCGCGGACCGTGCGGCGCTGGCAGATGGCCTTCATGCTCGCCGCGGCCGCCGTCGCCTTCTCGATCTACCTCACGTACCTGTCGGTCTTCGCGATCGGCGCCACCTGTCCGTACTGCCTCGCCTCGGGCGTCATCTCGCTCCTGCTTCTCGTCACCATGCTCGTGAGGCGGCCCGTGGCCCAGGGGAGGGCCGCCCAGGCCTATACCCTGAAGCGGCTGGCCGGGCTCGGGATCACCGCGGGAGTGGCGGCCGTGCTCGTCGGCGCCTTCATCTTCGCTGCCGATTTCTCTACGCCCGCGGGCTACCAGGTCGCCCTCGCGGAGCACCTCAAGAAGAACCAGGCGATATTCTATGGCGCCTACTGGTGACCCGCGTGCAAAGAGCAAAAGGCCCGGTTCGGGTCTGCCGCCGACCGCTTGCCGTACGTGGAGTGCAATCCACTCGGGGATCACAAGACCCTCGATGAGCGCTGCGTGAAGGCGGGTGTGCACGCCTATCCTACCTGGATGATCAACGGCCAGAAGCACGAGGGCGTCCTCCCGCTCGAGCGTCTGGCCGAGCTCTCCAAGTTCCGCTACACGGCTCAGGCGGGGGCCACGCAGTGACCCGGACCGACGATACTCAGCTCTCGCCTCGCCACTCGAGGCGAGCGTCTCAGCTCGAACCGCGGGCGGTGCTCGAGGCGTCTCCGAACGGCGCGAAGACGAGGAGGTCTACCTGAAATGGGAAGTCGATCTCGATCCCGCCGCTCTCGGCGTCGCGCGGTCACGGTACACCGCCGCGGGAAGCGCGCCGCGCGACCGACAGCTCGCAAGACAGCGCCCCGCAGGAAGGCGGCCCGCGGGCCGGCCGCCCTCAAGAGTCCCGGCGTCGTGGTGAGCACGGAGTGGCTCGCCGCGGCTCTTTTTGGTCCTCGCGGGGGCGGGCACGATCCCCGCGTGCGCGTCGTGGACGGCACCTGGCACATGCCGCAGCTGCAGCGGGACGCGCGACGGGAATTCGAGGAGGCGCATGTCCCGGGGGCCGTCTTCTTCGACATCGACGAGATCGCCGACCGCACCACGGCGCTTCCCCACATGCTCCCCACCCCGGCGGAGTTCTCGCGCCACATGAGCGCCCTCGGCCTGTCGAACAATGACTTCATCGTGGTCTACGACACCCGCGGCGTGGTCAGTGCCGCCCGCGTCTGGTGGACCTTCCGGGCCTTCGGGCACGACCGGGTGGCCGTGCTCG
>QHSC01000144.1 GCA_003220345.1 Candidatus Rokuibacteriota bacterium
ATTCAACTTGCCTTTGACCGGTACTTGTATCGGGAGCCGTACGACTATCCGAGAATAATCCGCGAAACAAGTCAGGCCTTGAACGGCACAATCGATCTCTCGAACTTATTGGCGTGCGTTGGCAGTGTAATCGTCGAAACGTTCAAGCCCGACAGGTTGGCCGTTTACCTACTTGAAGATGGCGAGATCGATTTTGAGCGCGCATGGATGGCTGGCGATCCGACGTTACCCGGGGTCCTCGCGGCGGCGTCAGCACTGGTCATCGGAGCCTCGACAGAAAGGGTCCTCGTCTTCCGTGACGAACAACTGGGGCAGGATCGCAACAGCATGATTGCCTGCGAAATGGAGAGCTTGGGTATCGACGTCCTCGCTCCGCTGGTCGAGGAGGGGCGGCTTTTCGGTCTTATCGCCGTGGGGCCCAAGCGATCGGGGAATCCCTACTTAAGCAACGATGCCGACCTGCTGCAGACCCTCGCGCACCAGTCCGCCATCGCCATCCGGAACGCGCAGACGCACCAGCGCGAGGTGCAGGTCAACGAGGAGCTGCAGAAGACGCTGGCCACCATCGAAAACGGCGTGGTGGTCGTGGGTGCTCGGCGGCGCATCACGGTGTTCAACAAGGCCGCGGAGACCTTGACGGGACTGACGGGGGGAGGCATGTGCGGGCACGGGATTGAGCAGCTGCCCCCCGTGCTCGCCCGCTTGCTCGAGGCCGCGCTGGAGAGGCACGAGGCCCGCTCCGAGGTCGAGATCGCGCTGCCCGACGCGGCCGGCCAGCTCGTCCCGCTGATGTGCACCACCTCGCTCCTGCGCAATCCGCAGGGCGGCGTGGTGGGGGCGGTGGCCGTCTTCAGCGATCTCTCGCGTCTCAAGGAGCTCGAGCACGAGCGCCGGCGAACCGAACGCCTCGCCTCCATCGAGGCCATCGCCTCGGGCATGGTGCACGAGATCCGCAATCCCCTCGTGGCCATCAAGACCTTCACGCAGCTCTTGCCCAGCCGCTTCGACGACGCGAACTTCCGGGAGAGCTTCTCCCGCGTGGCGGGGCGCGAGATCACCCGCATCGATGAGCTGCTGGAACGTTTCCGAACCCTGGCCTCCGCCTCCCGGCAGTCCATGGAGCCCGTCGACATCACGGTGCCCATTCGTAACACGCTCGAGCTACTGCAGCCCCAGCTCGACGGGCGCGGCATCAGCCTGCGCCGGGTCGGCGACACGAGTCCCCGGCCCGTGCTCGGCAATGCGTCTCAGTTGGAGCAGCTTTTCTTGAACCTGTGCTTAAATGCCCTCGAAGCCATGGACCTCCACGGCGAGCTCACCGTACGAGTGGCCGACCTCTCCGACGGGGGCGGTTCCACGCTGCTTGTCGAGGTCTCCGATACCGGCGCGGGTATCCCTGAAGAGCTCTTGGGCCGGATCTTCGATCCCTTTGTGACGACCAAGACCAAGGGCACAGGGCTCGGATTGGCCATCTGCCGCGCCATCGCGGACGCGCATCGGGCCATCTTGCGCGTGCGCAACAACATCGGCCGGCCGGGCTGCACTTTCACCATCGAGTTTCCCGTGCCAGCGGCCACTCGAACCCGAGTGCCCGCGTGAGAACCGTCCTCCTCGTCTCGGAGGACGACGCGCTCGGGGCTCGCTTGCTGCGGGTCCTCAGCGACTGCTCGATCTTTCCCTCCCGGACGGACGACGACGCCCTCCGAACCCTCCGGCTCACCGAGGTGGACCTGATCCTGAAGCAGGTGGCCAGCCCGTCCGGTGACCTCGAGAGCTTCATCGCCAAGGCGCGCCAGCTTCGACCCACCGCGGTCATCGTGTGCATCCTGCCCGCCGACGGGCTCACCCCGGATGACGAGCTGGCCGTCGAGGGCGCGGATTTCGCCCTCCTCCAGCCCTTCACCACCCCGCACCTGCGCGGGGTGCTCCGCCAGGCGGACGAGAAGCTGCTCCTCCTGCAGGAGGTGGCGGCCCTCCGTACGGCCCGGCGGCCCGTGGCCCTGGACACGCTGACCGAGGACACGGACGCGGCGCCCGAAGCCTCCGCGCGCGACCTGACGCAGGTGGCGCGCGAGTTCGCCAAGGCCCTGGCCGCCGGCTTCGATCTGCCCCGCGTGCTCGATCTGTTCCTCGATGCCGTCTCCGAGCTGGCCCGGCCGAGCCGGAGCGCCATCCTCCTCGCCGAAGACGAGCACCGCCAGTACCGCGTGCGGGCCTCCCGAGGCCTCGCGCCACACCTGGTCGACTCCGTCAGCCTCTCGGCCGACAGCGGGCTGCCCCTCTGGCTCATGACCGAGGGACGCCTGATCCAGATCGACGAGGCCCAGGCGCGCGCGACGGAAGTGGCGGGGCGGGAGATCGCCCGCGAGATGGCCGTGCTGCAGGCCGTGGTCGCCATTCCCCTCGCCTCCCACGGCGAGCTCGTGGGCATCCTGCTCCTCGGCCAGCGGATCACGGGCGGCACGTACAACCGGCGCGATGTCGAGACGCTCTTCAACCTCGCCAGCCCGCTCGCCACGGCCATCCGCGACATCCGTGTCCATCACCAGCTCCAGTACCAGCAGGAATTCACCGAGCGCATCCTGCAGCGCATGTCGAGCGGGGTCATCTCCATCGGCCCCGAGCAGCGCGTGGTCATGATGAACCGGCGGGCCGAGGAGATCCTGGGCATGGCCGCCAAGGACGCGCTCAACCGCGATCTCCGCGTCCTGCCCTCGCCCCTCGGCGATCTCCTCTACGAATCGCTCTCGCGCGGCAGCTCCGTCACCCGCAGCGAGATCCAGCTCGCCCTGCGCAGCCTGCCCCTCGAGGTGTCGACGTACCCCGTGATGGGCGAGGGCGCGGCCCCCATGGGCGCGGTGGTGGTGTTCGAGGACATGACGGCGCAGCGTCAGCTCGCCCAGGAGCGACGCTCTGCCGAGCAGCTCCAGCTCCTCACCCGGGTCGTGGCCCGCATCGCCGACGAGATCAAGAACCCCCTCGTCTCCATCAACGCCTTCATGGAGCTGCTGGGCGAGCGCTACGACGACGTCAGCTTCCGCCAGCACTTCACCGCGGTGGTGGGGCGGGACGTGCGTCGCCTCGTGCAGCTCTTCGACAAGCTGGCTGCCCTCGTCAACGAAGGCGACTACAAGCGCGACATCGTCGACATGCGGACGGCCATCGAAGAGTGTCTGGTCGAGATGGGCGTGCCCGAGCTACCGGCCGGCCCCGCCGCCGCGCGCCTCCTCACCTTCACCGACGAGACAACCCAGAAGCTCGTGACGGTGAACTTCTCGTACGAGGGCCACGCCTTCCTCGTCAAGGGTGACCGGGCCATGCTCAAGAAAGCCGTGGCCTACCTGATCTGGTACCTCCTGCGCCGGACCCCGGGCCAGGACGCCAAGATCGCCGTGGCCGTGTCGCATCCTGCTTCCGAGGAGCATCTGCGCATCACCGTCGCCTCCCGGACCGCGGAGGTCCGCCCCGACGAGCTCCTGGCCATCTTCGATCCCATCCAGGTCGTACAGGAAAACCTCATCGACGTGGGGCCCTGCGTCAGCCAGCGCATCCTGGAGGCCCTGAGCGGGCAGCTCGAGGTCAAGCAGGGCCGGGCCGAGGTCACCTTCACGGCCGTGCTGCCGGCGACACACGCATGAGCGATCGCGCCCGCATCCTGGTGGTGGACGACGAGGTGGGTCCGCGGGAGTCCCTGCGGATGATCCTCAAGCCGAGCTACGAGATCGCCACCGCGGACAGCGGGGAGACGGCGCTCAAGACGCTGCCCGGCTTCAACCCCGATCTCGTCTTCATGGACATCAAGATGCCGAAGATGGACGGCATCGAGCTGCTGCGACGGATCAAGGCCATCGATCCGACCATCGAGGCCGTGATGATCACGGCCTACGCCTCCCTGGACACGGTGAAGAACGCCCTCACCCACGGCGCGTTCGAATACCTGATCAAGCCGTTCAGCCGCGTGGATCTCGAGGAGACGGTGCGGCGGGCCCTCGCCCGGCGCCAGGCGGAGCTGGGCAAGAGCAACCAGCTGTCCACCCTGGTCAACGAGATGCGCGCCCTGTCCACCAAGACGCGCACCCTCGAAGAGGAAGCGCGGCGCGAGCAGGCCGAGCAGTCACTCCGCGTGACCCAGCTGTCGATCCTGCGCGAGATCTCGCGCGGCATCCTGGGCCAGCTCGAGCTGGGGGAGCTGACGGAGGGCATCACCACCCAGCTCAAGGAGTCGCTGGGCTACGACGAGGCCTCGGTGTACCTGGGCGATTCCCTGCCCGATGGCGTCCAGGCCGAAGGTGCCATCGTGTGCCCCATTCATGACGCCGGGGCCACCGTGGGCTTCCTCGTGGTCGCCAACCGGTCGAGCGCCCGGCCCATCGATCCTCGCGAGCGCGAGCTGCTCGACATGCTCGCCGACTCGCTCGCCGTGGCCATCCGCAACTCGCGCCTCTACACCGAGGTGGCCGAGACCAAGCGCTCGCTCGAGCGCCTCGTCAAGTCCGCGGGCGACGCCATCATTTCCTTCGACCGGAAGGGCAGCATCACGGGCTGGAACCCG
>QHSC01000145.1 GCA_003220345.1 Candidatus Rokuibacteriota bacterium
TCTCGCGCGCCTCTCGAGTGCCCTGCGCCGAGCTCAGACCAGGGGCCAACGAAACCGCAATGACTGCGCTGAGAGCAGCCGCAATGAATGTCTTCATATCTCCGATCCTTTGCCTTCCGGCTATTGGGTGCACTTCTCGTCCCGTTTCTCTCTGTCTCCCTTGTGACGCGATACTTGACGGAAGAGATGCGCCACCGCTTCGACAGCGCAAGAACACGATAGAGCCACGCGATCGATCTCCATCGGCTGGCACCGCCGTGACCGCTTCTACATCCAAATGGCATGGAAAACCCGGGATGTCCCCGCGAGGACCTGAAATGCTGACGATGGCCATCCTCGCCATCATCGGGGCGTTTCTCTTCGGATTCGTCCTGTGTTGCACGTTTGCTGTCGGTGCCGCCGCGGATCGCTCCAGTCGCCCGAGACCGGATGATGGGCGCGACTCCCTGGACGTTGCCATCCTGCGTGCGGCCCTGGACGCACGATCTCCCCGTCATGCCGAGACACATTCGCCTGTGTTGTCCAGTTCCCCCCATCTCCAGAGTAGCTTTCGGCCTCGTCGCTCAGTGAGCTCGGTTCGGCGAGATGTGCCGGTGGCCCGTCGGCGTGAAGCTCGAGGTCGCCCGTCGTCCCAGGCGTGAGGAGCGGGCCGGGACAGAGCCCGATCACTCAGGGCGAGAGCCGCACGATGAGAGGAAGCCGTCGACGAGATCGACGGCGCTAGAGGTTCTTGAACTTCTCGTTGATCCGGCTGAGAAGAAGATCTCGCTCTTCACGAGTCTGAGCCTCGGCGCGGCGCTTCTTCTCCGCGGCTTCATCGGCAGCCACCTGCGTGTTGGCCGCTGCGATCCAGAGATCGACGTGGCCGATCCAGCCCAGCACGAGGGCCTCCTCGGATTCGAAGAGGAGGCCGCCCTGCCGATCGAAGACGACACGTTCTGGATCGAACTCCCGCGCCACAGGCGTGGCCAGCTTGAACGAATAGATCCAGTGCTCGGCCGGCGCTTCGTTCAATCGAACGACGAAGGAGTAGAGTCCGTCCGAGACCCCGATTGCCTGGGGCGACGCTATGCGCAGGATCTTGTCCATGACACTCCTCTTACCCGGTCAGCAATGACTCCTTGCGGGACGTCCTAGGCGAGAAGACATTGCGCGGGCACAAGAATGGTGACCGCCGGAATTGGCTCCTCGTGATTCGGAAGTCTGATCTCGTCCATGATCGATCGTCGACTTATCGCCAACCTCCCTCGTCGAATGGGTACGTTCGCCTTTTCGAGGCGTAGGGCGCGCTCACCGACGGTGACGACGGACATTCCCGCAAGAATCGGCAAGGCGGAGAGAAGCACAACAGGAGAAGAGCGTTGCGGATCCCGACAGAGAAGGAAGCGACCGCTAGGGCGCCCGCCGCGCGTGCCGCCGCCAGGCCAGCAGGACCAGCACGAGCGCAGCGGCCCAGACCAGGGAGACCACGACGAGCCAGAACCACAGCCGCCCTCGCTCTGTCCACGTCGCGAGTGAGGAGACGCGGCCGGTGACGAGCGGCTCGCCGGCGATGGTCACGGTCACGGTCGGATCCGGATCGGCGCGCTCCGCGACGACGATCGGCACCACGTAGCTCCCATTCGCGAGATCACGGACTTCCCCGGCCTTGGCGCCGTCGCCGACGCTGACGGCGACGGCGGCGCTCTGGTCGGGGCCGAGGTAGTTGCCCAGGCGGTCGCGCGGAGTGAGCCGCAGTTCGACCTCGCGGCCTCGCGTGGTCGTGGCCAGTGACACCACCTTCACGTCGGACTTCTCCGCCGTCGCCTGACCAGCGCGCACCATCGTGGACACCGCGCCCGTCCGCCGGAGCTCGCCGTGCCCCGCGGTGCGCGCGGCGGCCTCGAAGATGACCGTGTAGATACCGGGCACCGTCGCGGCGGGCAGGGTCGCGCGGTACGTCCCCTTGCCATCGTCCTGGAGCCGGACCGTCGTCGCGGCGGGCAGGATGCGCGACCACAAGCGCTCGTCCTGGAGGAGCTGCGCCGAGGCCCGCTGGCCGGCCGAGGCGGCCGGCTCGTGCCGCACCGGCGGCTCGGCCCGTGCCGGATAGGCGGCCAGCAGGTTGGCCACGCTGTCTTTCGGGCGCAGGACGGTGGCCGTCACGGTCGCCTCGCGCATGGCCTGGGCGCCGTCCCGCAGATCGAGCACCACCTCGAGCGCGTCGCCCACGCGATAGTCGCGCCGAGCGAACCGCGCCCGGGCCGCGCGTCGATGATCGTCGACGATCGCCGCGGCCTGGTACGCGACGCCCGGTCGCCCGCGGATCTTCAGCCGCCATTCGCTGCCGGCTTGAACGGAGCTCGCGGGCAGGTCGATGGCGAAGATGCGATAGAAGGGGCCGGCGATGACGCGGCCGTCCTTCGTCACGTCGACGCCGTCCTTCTCGACGCGGAGCTCGAGGGACGCGCCCCGCGGCCAGCTCAGCTCGAGCACAATCTTGCGGATGCCCGCATTGACCGGGAAGGCCTCGACGGTCTCCTCACCCGCGAGGGTACCCCGCCGGTAGGCGAGGAGCTGCGGCGACGACGTGTTGAGCGCGTCCATCAGGGTCATGACGAAGAATTGCTGGAGCGCGCTGGCATCGGTATCGAAGCGCGACACGCCGCCCGTCCCGGTGGCGATGGTCTCGAGGATCGCCTGCGACGGTTGCACGACGCCGGGGCCGATGCCAATCGTGTGGATCCGGACGCCATACGTGCTGATCGGCTGGGTGAGCTGCGTCGGAATGCCGGCGTCGACGGGACCGGTCTGGTCGGCGATCATCAATCCTTGGCCCGTCTGCTGCACCACCGGGTTGACGTTCTGCAGGCCGTCGGTGAACAGGACGATGTTGCGGTTCGGTCCGACGCCCTGCAGCGGACCCGCCGTGCCCTGGAGCTGGAGGATCGCGGATTGCAGCCCCCCACCCATCGCCGTGAGGCCGCTCGAGCTGCCGACCTGGTTCTGCAGGTCGCCGACGAGGGCGGTGGTGTCCGGCAAGACGGGCACGAGCGCGTCACCTCCCGGGGCCGTATACTGGCTCACGGCGGTGCGGAAGTACGTGATGCCGACCCGGTCCTTGGGTCCCGCGACGGCGAGCCACAGGTTGAGGAAGATCTCGGCGGCGTCCCGCAGCACCGCCTGCTTGGTCTGGCACCCCGGGCAGGCCGGCGTCCCCATGCTCCCGGAGTGATCGAGCACGAGCGTGACGGCGTTGCCGAAAGGAACGATCGGATTGCCGTCGGAGGCCGTCGCGCAGACGGACGCCGCCCCCGTCGAGGGCGCGCGGTGGTTCACCACCGTGTAGAGGGCTCGGCAGATGACCTCGGCGTGCTTGACCGTGTTGCGGTGGACATCGACCGATGGGGTGAGCGACGAGGGGGACGCCGGCACGTCGATGGCGATGTTCACGGCGTTGGCGCCCAGGTTCTTGGCCTGCTTGCGCGGCGGCGCGTGACAGTCGCCGTCGGGGTCGGGGCTGTCGCCGCCGACCAGATCGCGGTCGCCCGTCGCGTAGATGGCGACGAAGAGCGTGCCGCTCGTCACGGGCGCGCCGTCGGCGCGATTGCCGGGCGTCTCCTGCGCTCCCGTCCAGGGGCCGCCGGGGGCGGCGCCGTTGAGCTTGGTCATGAAGTCGGTGGCGAGCGGCTCGTTGTAGCTGGTGCAGAAGGCGCGCCTGACGCCGTCGTTGAGCTGCTGGATCGGCAGCTCGCTGTCGAGCCCGGCGAGGGCGCGGAGCCCGTGGTTGGGCGGCGCAAGGGCGACGAACTCGGATACCGGATTGGTTCCCGGAGGATCGAGGGCAACCTCGTTCGGGAAGACGCTGCCCAGGTCCGCCTGACGGCTGCGCAGGTAGAGCCGGCTGCTGATCGTCCCCTTGCTGTACCCGATGATGGCGACGCGGACGCCGGCGGGGGTGGTCGGGTCCTGGCAGGCCTGGATGAGCGCGATCGCCTGGCCGATCCGCTGAGCGTCGGTGACGATCGAGCGGTTGGCGACCCGCATCTGGATGTAGTACGCCTCGACGCCGAGGTCCTGGTTCTCGCTCCGGGCCAGGGCACCCTTGAACGAGGGGCCGCTCGCCGCCGTGAAGTTGGTCTCATAGCTGCCGCCGTTGCCGCTGCTGCCGAACTCGTGGCCGTGCACGAAGAGCACCGGGCGGGGCCGGGGCGGAGACGGGCACGTGCCGCTCGGACCGTTGACGGTCACGGCCTGGCCGGCGCTGTCGAACCGGTAAAGATCGAAGGCGGCGGCCGGGCTCGCCGCCGTGGAGAGGAGCGCGGCAAGCAGGAGCGCGCGTCGGGAGGGATGGCCTGACCGCGAACGCATCGACACCGATCCTGCCTCGTGACGCGGGCACCGTCAAGGAGCAGATGTGCCGTCGTCTCGAAAGCGGGGCGAGAGCGGTGAGGCCTAGTCCGCACCCTCGGGAATGAACGCGGTCGCTCCTCGCGCCCTGAGATCGCGGAGCTTGGCCACCGCCTCCGAGCGATTGGCGAACGGCCCCACGCGCACTCGCGCCCACACGCCCACCCGCTTTCCCGCGGCGTTCGTGAGCCAGCTCTTCGAGATGGTCGCGCCGTCGTGGCGAAAGCGCTTCGCCAGCTCGATCGCGGCCTCCACCGTCTGGAAGGCGCCGACCTGGATCCAGTAGGAAGGCCTCGTCGGCTGACTCTGCCTCGCCGGGCCGACCTGTTTCCGCACGGCCGACTCCTCCGCCTTCACGGAGGCTCGGGGGCGCTCCGATGACTTTGCCTCGCTGGGGAACACGGTGAGATGAAGCTCCTGGCGCGTCTCCGGCACGCGCGGCGCCGCGCGGGCGTCGGGCACCGGCGCCACCACGCTGCCGGACGAGCTGGACGCCTCGCCCCGCATTCTCGCGACGAGCTCCGTATACGGGTGGACAGCCAGGACTCGCTTGAACTGGGCCCGGTAGTTCGCGAGGAGGCTGACCCCATCGATGACCACGTCCTGCACCTTCCAGCGCTCTCCCCGACGAACGAGCCAGTAGTCCACGGGGAGTTCGCTGCCTGTCCGGGTCAGGATGGTGGTCGCGACGGTCGCCGAGTCGCCGGCGACGGACTCGCCGAGGTACTGGATCCTCACGCCACCGGCGAGGCTGGCCTTCGAGCTGATCGCGGCGACGAAGCCGCGCTCGAGAACATTGGCGAAGAGCCGGACGAACTCGTCCTGGTCGTCGGGCGCCCGCGACAGCCACACGGAGCCGAGCACGAGCGCGCCTGCCCCCCGGAACTCGAATACCTCGTTGACCAGGTCCCGGATGGCTTGCCGGGGCTCCTCCAGCCCGCGCTCCGGATCCACGGATGCCAGGATCGTGTTGGCTCGCCCGAAGAAGGCCTCCAGCGTCGCCGTCGGCGACGACGCGCAGGCGGGCCGAGCATTGACGAGCGCGAGCGTCAGTGCGAGAGCGAACACGCAGGCCCAAGGGACACGCACAGGCCGCCGCAAGAGCTCCGCCGCTCCGTTTTCAGGATGCGGCTTTGCCATCTCGTTCAAACCCCACTGCCAAGATTCTGGTCATGCCGTCTCCATTCGAAGGTTGGGTGCCGTCGTCTCCGGCCACACACGCCCCACCCGGCCAAAGAGCATCTCGCATGCCACTCCCGGCGTGCGCCTAGCCGCAGAAATCACAGTGCGGAGAGTGGCGTGTCCCGGCGCGTCCCGTCAGCCGTGAAACAGGGCGTCAGGAAACAGACGCACGCCACGGCACAAATCCTTTCGGGCTGATGAACGCCCTCTCGTACCATGATTGGCATGAAGCGCGTGGTCGCCGCGGTGCTCTGTGCTCTCGTCGCGCTGACCATCGCCCTCTATCTGCTCGTCGTTCGCCCTCTGCTCCGCCCCTCCGATGTCACCGCGGTTGCAGAAAGCGCACTCGTCACCGAGGATCTGCTCCTGCTCGGCAGCATCAACGTCAAGCAAGCCGCCTTTCTCGAGAAATGGCTCCTCGGGGCTCCGCAGGTCACCGCCGTCCGAGGCGAGCCCGCGCTGCCCGTGGCCGATCGAACGCTTTTCGATCACCTGCGCGCGGCGGGGGTGGATGCGCGTCACGACTTGGACCACGTGCTCTACGCGCTCTATCCCACCAGCGCCGAGGCGGCCCGTCATGCCGTCATATTGGTGGGCCGCTTCAACCCGGCCGCCATCAACACGTATCTGACTCGAGAGCTGAAGGCGACGCCCCGGACCGGCGCGGGGCCCACCTCCTTCGAGGTGGCGCGGACGGATCCCGCCACGTGCCAGCCGGGCGCGACCTGGGTGGTCACTGCGACCGCCGAATGGATCGTGCTCGCCGATCCGTCATCACATCCGGCCCTCCTCGCGCGC
>QHSC01000146.1 GCA_003220345.1 Candidatus Rokuibacteriota bacterium
GACGAGGTCGAGGTAGTTGCTGCGGATCTTCGTCCGGCGGTTTCCGAGCACCGCTTCGGCCCGGGCATTGTAGGTGATGGGAGCGAGCCCGGAGGGACAGGAGAGGCATTTCTGCGTCCCCGCCACGACGACGTCGGCATCCCAGCGGTCCGTGGCCACCTCGCAGCCGCCCAGCGTGACCACGGCGTCGATCATGAGGAGCGCGTCGTGGGCATGGGCCAGGCGCGCCAGCTCGTCGAGGGGCTGGAGCACGCCCGTCGAGGTCTCGCCGTGAACGACGGCGACCATCCGTGTGGGACCAGCCTCGAGCGCCTTCGCGACCGCCTCCGGCTCGACCATGCGCCCCCACTCGGCGCGAACCGGCACCACGGTGGCGCCGCAGCGCTCGGCGATCTCGATCATCAGGAGGCCGAAGCGGCCGCACTCCGCGACGACCACGCGGTCCCCGGGCTCGAGCAGGGAGACCATCGCCGCCTCGAGCCCCGCGCGCCCCGTGCCGGGCACGGGAAAGGCGCGCTCGTTGTCCGTCTGGAAGACGGCGCGCAGGAGCTCCATGACCTCGTTCATCACCGCGGTGAACTCGGGATCGAACTGGCCGAGAAGGGGCGTGGCCATGGCGCGGAGCACGCGGGGATCCGCCATGGTGGGACCGGGTCCGAGCAAGATGCGCGGACCCGGCAGGAGATCGCCCGGCACGTCGGCCATGGCGACCGAGTCTAGCGGCTCGGCAGTGCCCCGCGCAAGGTCGAGGGTAGTGCGTCAGGAACCCCGTTCCCTGCTCTAGAATGGGGGCCTCAGGGTCCGAGGGAAAGGAGCAATCATGGCTGAGTTCGACATGGTCATCCGCAATGCCGTGGTCGGCACCGCCGCCGACATCTTCCATGCTGACATCGGCATCAGCGACGGCGTCATCACGGCGCTGGGTCGCCGGCTCGGCCCGGCGCGCCGGGACCTCGACGCGGGCGGCCGCTACGTGCTGCCGGGAGGCATCGACACCCACTGTCATTTCGACCAGCCGATGCGAGACACCGTGACGCTCGCCGACGATTTTCTCTCCGGCACCGTCTCGGCGGCCCACGGCGGGACGACCACCGTGGTCCCCTTCGCCTGCCAGCTCCAGGGACAGAGCGTGCGGGCCGCCGTCGAGGACTACCACCGTCGCGCCGCCGACAAGCCGGTCATCGACTACGCCTTCCACCTGATCGTGTCGGATCCGACCGAGCACGTCCTGCGCGACGAGCTGCCCGCGCTCATCCGCGAAGGCTACAGCTCGTTCAAGATCTACATGACCTACGAGACCCTCAAGCTCGACGACCGCCAGATCATCTCCGTGCTCGCCCTGGCCAGGCGCGAGGGCGCCCTCGTCATGGTGCACGCGGAGAACTCCGACTGCATCGCCTGGCTCACCGCGGAGCTCGAGAAGGCGGGCAAGACGCGCCCCTTCTTCCACGCGGTCTCCCGGCCGCTCGCCGTGGAGCGCGAGGGCACGCATCGCGCCATCACCATGTCGGAGATCGTGGATGTGCCGATCCTCCTCGTGCATGTCTCCGGCGCCGATGCCGTGGAGCAGATCCGCTGGGCGAGGGGGCGGGGGCTCCACATCCTCGCCGAGACCTGCCCCCAGTACCTCGTCCTCACGTCCGATCACCTGGACCAGCCCGGCTTCGAGGGGGCCAAGTACGTGTGCAGCCCGCCCCCGCGAGATGCGGCGAGCCAGCAAGCGGTCTGGAACGGACTGACGAGCGGCGTCTTTCAGGTCGTCTCCTCCGACCATGCCGCCTTTCGCTTCGATGATCCCCGGGGCAAGAAGCGTCACGGCATCGACGCGCCCTTCGCGAAGCTTCCCAACGGCCTTCCCGGCGTGGAGACCCGCCTGCCCCTCCTTTTCTCGGAAGGCGTCAGCAAGGGGCGGATCGACCTGCCCACCTTCGTGGCGCTGGCCGCCACCAACGCGGCCAAGCTCTATGGGCTCTACCCGAGAAAAGGCACCATCGCCGTGGGCAGCGACGCGGATCTCGCGATCTGGAACAAGGACCGCGAGGTGGTCATCACGAACGAGATCCTTCACCACAACTGCGACTACACACCGTACGAAGGCATGCGGGTAAGAGGCTGGCCGGAAGTCGTGATCTCGCGCGGCGAGGTGGTGGTGGAAGAGGGCAAGCTCCTGGCCCAGCCGGGACGCGGCCAGTTCCTCCGCTGCGACCGCCCGCGGCCTGTCCCGGCCTAGCGTTTTCGCGCAGAGGGCCGGCCGCTACGGAGACGACTTCAGCCTGAGCAGGTTGTAGATCTTCACGGGGCGGCTTATGCCCTTGAGCGTCACGTCTCCCACCGGCTCGGCTTCGGCAATTGCTTCCACCGCCGTCATCACGCGCCGCTCGAGCAGGACCTGGCCGGGTTTGGCCTCGGAGCAGAGCCGCGCGGCGAGATTGGTGACGGTACCGATGGCGCCGTAGTCCACGCGCCCCTCGAACCCGATGGCACCGATGGTGGCGTACCCGTGCGCGATGCCGAGTCCGAAGTCGAGGTCGAAGCCGGCCTTCTTCCATCCCACGGCCAGCTCGGCCACCCGCTCGCGCATGGCGGCGGCCATCCTCACCGCGCGCTCCGCAGGATTGGGCACCGGCACCGGGTCGTTGAAGAAGATCATCATGCCGTCGCCCGTGAAGCGCTCCAGCGTCGCTTCCGCGGCCACCACGAGCTTGCCCATCTCGGCGTGATACTCGCGCAGCACGGTCATGACCTCCTCGGGCTCCGAGGTCTCGGCGAAGGCCGTGAAGCCGCGAAGATCGAGGAAGACCACGGTGATCTCGCGCCGGTGGCTCTTCAAGGGATCCTCGGCGCTTCCGGACACGATCATCTCGGCGAGCTGGGGCGAGAAGAAGCGCTTGAGCTTGCCCAGGCGGTCGAGCTGGGCGACCTGTTCCGCCACGCGGGCCTCGAGCGTCTGGTTGAGGAGGGACAGCTCGTCCCAGAGCTCCTTGATCCTGAGGAGCGAGCGAACCCGGGCCAGGAGCTCCGGCTGGTTGATGGGCTTGGTCAGGAAGTCGTCGGCGCCCGCCTCGATCCCCTTGATGCGCTCCTGACCGGGATCGAGAGCCGTCACCATGACCACGGGCAGCCGCGCCGTCTCCGGGGTGTTGCGAATGGCCCGGCACACCTCGTATCCGCTCATCTCGGGCATGACGACATCGAGGAGCACGATGTCGGGCGGCTCGGCGGCGACCTTCTCGAGCGCCTCCTTGCCCGAGGATGCCGTGGTCACGGCATAGCCGCGCGCGCCCAGGATGTCGGCGAGGAGCTTGACGTTGTGAGCGGTGTCGTCGACGACGAGGATGCGCGCGGGATCGCTCATGGGCGTCTCAGGAGCGTCTCGACGGCTTCCAGGAAGCTCTTCACGTTGATGGGCTTGCTCTGGTAGCCGTCGAAGCCGGCGTCGAGGATGTTCTGGCGGTCCTGGGTCATGGCCGAGGCCGTGACCGCCATGACCCGCATGGCCCGCGTGGTCGGGTCTTCACGCAGCCGCTTGAGGGCGGTGATGCCGTCGATCCCCGGCAGCTGAATGTCCATCAACACGAGAGCGGGCTGGCGGGAGCGGGCCAGCTCGACCCCCTCTTCGCCCGTCTCCGTCTCGATGGTTTCGTATCCCTTGAATTGAAGCACGTCGCGCACGAGCCTTCGATTCTTTTCGTTGTCCTCGACGATCAGGATGAGCTCACCCGCCATGGCCGCTCACCGGAAGCGTGAAGGTGAATGTCGAGCCCTTGCCCGGCTCGCTCTCGACCCAGAGCTTCCCGCCGTGAAGCGCCACCAGGCGTCGCGCCAGCGCCAGGCCCAGTCCCGTTCCCTCGCGCTTCCGCGCATAGTCGCTCCCCACCTGCCTGAACTCCTCGAAGATGGCTTCCTGGTCCTCGGGAGCGATGCCCACGCCCGTATCAGCCACCGAGATCTCGGCCATCCCATCGTTCAGCGAGGCCGAGAGGGAGATCTTACCGCCTTCCGGAGTGAACTTGACGGCATTCG
>QHSC01000058.1:0-698 GCA_003220345.1 Candidatus Rokuibacteriota bacterium
GGGCGCCGCCAGGATACTCGAGCCGTGCCCGGCGGGCCAGCGGGTAAGGCGATCGTTCCCTTCGCATTCGTGCGAGGAATGCGGCGTCGATGGCGTCAGCGCTCCTCCGGCGACCATCAGAAGGATGTGGTGAGGAACCCGACGATTCTGAAGTCCTGGCTGTTCGTGTTCCCGCTGGCCGCTGCCCTGACCGGCTGCACGTCGCTCGACGCTAAGACCGGGGCAGGCAGGGCCGCTCCAGGTTCGCTCGAACTAAAGGTGGGCTATGGCTCCGAGCAACCGGTCGAGCTGCAGGTCCCGGTGCCCGACGTGAATGCGGACGTGACTCAGGCCATCAAGGAGATCGAGTCCCGGCGGAAGGCTGATCCTCTGACGCGAGACAGCCAAGAGCAGCCTGCCGGGCCTCCCAACCTCGATCACGACGTCACTCAGGGCATCCAGTCACTTGGAGTGGACAAGGCCCTCGGTCGCTGAGCCGTCCGCGGGTGAGGCGCGCGGGGGCTAAGACTGGCTCGACAGACCCAGGCCGTGGCTGATGTAGGGAGGAAAGGTGTATCGCCCCCTGATCGCCTTCGTCGTCCTTGCTGCGACCTACCTGGGCCTCGTGATTGGCCGCTTGCCAGTCTTCCGAGTTGATCGCATCGGCGTGGCGATCATCGCGGCGACGGCCATGGTGGTCTCCGGCGCGATTGCCTGGG
>QHSC01000058.1:718-15007 GCA_003220345.1 Candidatus Rokuibacteriota bacterium
TGCCTGGGATGCGGCCGTCGCCTCTGTCGATGCCCACACCCTGGTTCTCCTCTTTGGGATGATGATGCTTGCCGCGTACCTGCGACTCTCTGGCTTCTTCGGTCTGGTGGTTGAAAGGTCCATCGCCCTCGCTCGGACACCTATCAGCCTGCTCGCCGTCATCATCGTAGCCTCCGGGGTACTGTCAGCGCTATTCGTGAATGATGTCGTGTGTCTGGTTCTCGCCCCGCTGGTCCTTCAAGTGACGAAGCGACTCCGGCTCCCGCCCGTGCCCTATCTGCTTGCCCTTGCCACCGCCGCGAATGTCGGAAGTGTGGCGACGGTGACGGGGAACCCGCAGAACATGCTCGTCGCCAGTTTCTCTGGCATCGGATATCGCCAGTTCCTGCTTCGGGAGGGGCCCATTGCCGTCATCGGGCTCGCCTGTGTCTTCGCGGTCGTCTGGCTCACCTACCGGCGTGAGCTGCGGACGACCATGGCGCCTCATGCGATCGAATCCGTCACGGTGCACTATCCACTCATGACCAAGACTCTCGTGGTCGTGGCGGTGATGCTGGTGGCGTTCTGATCGGGGTGCCCGTGGCCCTGGTGGCCATCAGTGGGGCTGCCTACAGTCTTCTTACGCGCCGAGTGAACCCCGAGAAGATCTACCGAGAGATCGACTGGGACTTGCTCGTTCTCTTCACGGGGCTGTTTGTGAGGGTTGGAGGGGTCGAATCCTCCGGTCTGGCTGGCGATCTACTGAAGACAGCTGCGATCGCGCCAATCCAGCGACCGGCCGTCCTTGTGACCGTTGCGGCTGTCCTCTCCAACATTGTCTCCAACGTCCCGGCCGTTCTCCTCCTCAAGCCGGTCGTTCTGAGCCTCGGAGAACCGACGCGGAGCTGGCTGCTTCTCGCGACCACCTCGACCTTGGCAGGCAACCTTACGATCCTCGGGTCCGTGGCGAACGTCATTGTAGTGGAGGTGGCCCGTCGCGAACGGATAGACATCGGCTTCGTCGCGTACGGTCGGGTAGGCATCCCCCTCACTATCCTCACTCTTCTCATCGGCTGGCTTTTGCTGGTCACCGTGCCTCTCTGAAGCGACTGAGCGTACGCGGTACACCGCGATCGGCGGTCGCAGTGGCAAACGTTGCTGGTTGCCGCTGGCGAGCGGGGAAAGAATAGGCCGGAATCGAGCTCCGACGGAAGGCCGATCCTCTGATGCGAGACAACCAGGAGCAGCCGGCCGCGCCTCCCTAACCCTCAAGGGCAATCGGCAAGCGGTTGCTCCATCGCCGCGCGCCTGTCCCCATCCTTGAAGCAGCCCTGCACCCACTGGCCGACGTAGTGGACGCCCCGGAGCGTGGCATCCCCGGAGCCATGCGGCCGGTCATCCCGCCATTCGCCCTCGTAGCGATCGCCGTTCGCGTACGTATGGACGCCGCGGCCGGTCCGCTTGTTGCCCCGCCACTCACCCTCGTAGCGGGCACCGCTCGCCCACGTGTACACGCCCTTGCCCTGCTGCATTCCCTCGCGCCACTCGCCCTGATAGCGATCGCCGTTGGCGAAGGTGTAGAGGCCCGTGCCATGCTCGTGCCCGTCGTGGTAATCACCCTCGTAGCGGTCGCCGTCGGGCCAGACGCGCACGCCCTTGCCGTTCGACGTTCCATTCCGCCACTCGCCATCGTAGCGGTCGCCCTTGGGAGAGGTGGCTACCCCCCGGCCGTCGCGCTCGTCGTCCTTCCACTCGCCCTCGTAACGCTCGCCGTTGGCCGAGGTGTAGAACCCTTTGCCGTTCCGTTTTCCGCCGCGCATCTCCCCCACGTATTGGGCGAGGATGCCGTCGTTGAGCCATTGCACGGCGCCGCGGCCGGACGCGCGGCCGTCGGAGCCGCAGGTTCCGCTCCATGCTATAACTTCCCCTGGCGTGTGTCTTTGATTCCAGATCCAGCAACCCGTGCGGGGATCGACGGACCAGCCGGGACGATTCTGAGCGGCCAACGTGTTGGGCGGAGGGGCGGGCGGTCGCGCTTGAGCGTAGAGAGCACTCGGAAGCGAGACGAGAAAGGCCACGAGAAGAACGAAGGCGCTCACCGTATGCTGGTCCCAGCGGTCGACTCGATTTCAAGTGTACGAGAACGCCCGTCAATATGGGAGCGATTTCGACGCGCCGCCCACGCGAGGCCGCCGCGAGGACGATGGTGGCCGTGGATGGTCGTCGGCGGCGCCTGTCTTTTCCCCGTGCAGACCCTCGCGGCCAACTGGGTCGAGCTGGCCAGCACGCCGACCGGGCTCGAGACGTATTACGATGCGGACTCCTTCGAGAGGATCAATGCCGATCTGATCCAGATCACCATCAAGTCGGTCCACAGCGAGGCGAGCCGGCAGCGAACCATCGAGGTCCGGCGCCAGGCGCGTCTCTCGGTGGACGGCTATGAAGATCTCGCGTACTCCGTGAGCTCTCCGGTGCTGGATTGCTGGGGCAAGCAATCCAGGTCCACGGGCTTCGTCGACTACAACTCGTCCGGCAAGGAGATCGGCCGCCTTGCCCAGAACTCCACCTGGGTGCCGTGGGCACAGCGATCACCCACCACCCCCGATCAGGAGCTCTGCCGAAAGCTCTCCAATCGCTGAGGCTTCCTGGGCGGGGGGACATCCCGGGGGGAGGCTTTGAAAGGGGGCGGAGCCCGCCTCCGAGCTCTCTAGGCCACCATGTCCGTGTACTTCACCTCGCAGCGATAGGTCTTGTACTCGCCCACGAAGAAGGGCTGAAGGGGCGCCATGATTTCCTTGTACAGCGCGCTTTGCTCGTAGGCCTGCATGTCGGGCAGGTTGTCCCACAGGCTCACCGCGAACCCGGTGTCCTTGTCTCCCGAATCCTGGGCGAGCCAGCGCCCGCGGAGCCCCTTGACCGTCTTTCCCTTGGTGATGACGTTCGCCCGATAGGTGCGCTCGAAGTCGCTCCACGCCCCGGCGCGCAGCTTGCCCCACGTTACCCGGATCACCATGGTGGTCCCTCCTTGGTTAGGTCATCATGCAAATGCTGCTCCCCCGGTCGGGCGTCGTCAAGGATGGTGCGCGGCGGGCGGATTGGACTAACATGGCAGGCGTCGAATGTTGGATTGTGAGACCTGACCCCCTACCGGAGGTGAGAGTGACGCCACAGAAGAGAGCCACGAAACGCCGCGCTGGCGGCAGACGAGCGACCGTGCCGCGCGCCCGGCGGGCGGCGGCGGAGGCGCTGCCCCTGGAGCCGCTCCTCGCTCCGATCGAGGAAGCGCCGGCCGGACTGCTGCTCGAGGAGAGGCCGCTCCCGTCGGACCTGGCCACCATCGACGTCGAGCCTGTGTTTGCCGGACGGGTGCCCCCGCCGGAGCCCGAGCGGCCCCTGCCGTCGGCCCGCCGCGCGATCTTCTTCGACGTCGAGAACACGAGCCGCGCCGAGCACATCGCGCGCATGGTCGACCACCTCGCCGTGGACCGGCGGGGCCTGCGCACGGACTTCGTCGCGGTGGGCAACTGGCGCGTGATCGGCCACGATACCGCGCGCCTCCTCGCCCGTCACGGCGCTCACCTCGTGCACAGCGCGCCATCGGTGGGCGTGCGCGACTGGAGCGACTTGCGCATCGCCGTCAGCGCCGGCGTGTGGCTGGCGTCGGCGCGGCCCGGCGATGTGATCGAGATCGTGTCCGACGACCGCGCCTTCGACGCCGTGGGCGACGTGGCGGCGGGCCTCGGCATCACGTTCCGCCGGCTGTCGTACCGCGGGTTGACGGGCGCCGCTCCGCGCGAGGAGGAAGCGGTGAAGCGCGAGCCGGGCGCGCCCGCGAGAGGACGCGGCCGGGGCGGGCGGCGTGGCCGCCGCGGCGGCTGGCGCGATCGCCCGGCGCCGCATCCGGCCCCCGCCGCCCCCTCCCTTCCGCCGGCGCGCGGTCGCGACGAGCACCCGCCCGCGGGGGAGCAGCACACGGCGCCGCACGACGAGATCGTCGGCATCCTGCGGGATCTCATCGGAGCCGCGGGTGGCCGCGTGGTCACCATCGACACGCTGGCCAACGCGCTCAAGTCGCGCGGCTTCAGCCGCCCGCCCGGCTCGCCGCGCCTCATCACCCGGCTGCGTCGCCTCAAGGAGTTGACGGTGAGCCGATCCGGCGCGCTCACTCTCGCGGACGGCGATGAGCCACCTCCGGACCGCGTCGAGCGCCCGCCCGATCCGGTTGAGGACCTGAGCGTCGGTCCAGGCAACGAAGCCCCGCGCGGAGTCGGCGAAGCTGCCTCGACCAGAGCGGGATCGGCCGAGGCGGGTCAGGGTCGGCGCCGACGGTCTCGTCGGGGCGGCCGGCGCCATCGCGGACGCGGCGCGGGAGCGCCGTCGCCCGCCCCGTAAGGGCCGAGGCCCTCGTCTGGAGAGCCCGAGGTCGCCATGACCCTGACCTTGACCGACCATGAGCGCACCGTGGCCGTGACCGCGGGGAGCGTTCTGACCGTTCGCCTGCCCGAGAACCCCGGGACCGGCTACCGCTGGACGATGGACACGGCGGCGGGGCTGGAGGCGGCGGGGGACCGTTTCGAGGGCGCGGGCGGGATCGGCTCCTCGGGCACGCGGGAGCTGCAGTTTCGCGCCTCGCGGGTGGGCTCGTTCGACCTTCGAATGAAGCACTGGCGGGAGTGGGAAGGCGAGCGATCGGTCGATCGGCGATTCGCCGTCAAGATCAAGGTGACCTGAGTGAAGCTCAGCGCCTGGAGCGCTTCTTCGCCGGCCTCCCGGAGGATGGGGCGGTGGCCGGACGAATGCCCATCGAGCTCAGCCGGCTGGTGATCTTCAGCAGCCTCGCCGCGTTGAGGCCCAGGATCTTCGCCCGGTCCGCGTCTTTGAGGAACGAGCACTCGCCCACGAACCCGCGGGGATCGTACATCCCCATGTCGTAGGGATAGTCGGTGCCGACCAGGATATGGTCGGCGCCCCACAGGTTCACCAGGTGCCGGAGCTGCTCGCGGTCGAACACGATGGTGTCGAAGTAGAGCTTGGCCAGGGACTGCCGCGGTCGCTTCTTGAGCACGGTGCGCGCGTCGGCGCGCGCGCCCCACACGTGGTCCATCCGGGCGGGATAGTGCGCGACGTAGCCGCCCCCGTGGGCGGCCACGAGCTTCAGCTTGGGGAATCGCTCCAGGACGCCGTCGAAGACGAGGTGGGCCACCGCCACCGTGGTGTCGAGCGGATTGCCGATGACGTTGGTGAAGTAGTGATCCGCCAGGCGCTCGCCACCCGTAAAGCCATTGGGATGCATGAACACCACGACGTCGAGCTCGTGCGCCTTGCGCCAGAACTCGTCCCGGCCGCGGGAGATCTCCGTCCCGACCACGTTGGTGCCGATCTCCGCGCCGCGGAATCCGAGCTGCCGGACGCAGTAGTCCAGCTCCTCGGCGGCGGCCTCGGGAGCCTGCAGGGGCACATGCGCCAGGGCCACGAAGCGATCGGGGTGCGCCCGGACGATGGAGGCGAGGTGCTCGTTCACCGAGCGGCTCATCTTCCTCGCGATCTCCGGCTCCAGCCAGTACATGAAGTGGAAGGGCGAGGGGGAGATGGCCTGCACGTCCATGCCCATCTTGTCCATGTCGCGCAAGCGCTGGTCGACGGAGGTGAGACAGGGCCAGACGTTCTCCATCTGCTTGCGATTGGTGGCGCGCGAGAGCTCGTTGGAAAAGCGCTGGGAGGGCTCGCGGTTGGGCACGACGAGATGCTTGACCATCTCGTCGGCGGCGGGGTGGTGGACGTGGCAATGAATGTCGACGGCGACATGTCGATGGCGTCCGGTGGCGCCCCGCGGGGCGCCGCCACGCGCGGCGGCGCCGGGACACGTGAAGAGCATGGAAAGGTCCTCCTCTGGGCGCCTTGGTACGCCGATCGTGGAGCCCTGTCAAGAACGGTCTATACTCCGAAAATCGCTTTCCATCTCCAATCTCAGAGGTGATCGATGGGCGACATCCCGAATGGTCTCGCGTCGTTTCCGCTCCTGACCGCCCTCCTCGAGCGCCGCTCGCGGCGATTCGGCGCCGGCTTCCGCCTCAACGGCGGCCCGCTCGCCTTCGAGAGCCAACGCGCGCCCGCGCCGCTCAGCACGGCCGAGGAGGCCGCGCTCGCCTTCGCGGCGAACGGCGTCAACGGCTATGCGTTGTCCGAGCTGCCCTTCGACACGGGCGATCGGCCGAACGCGGGGGGCGGCCACATCATGGTCCACTTCGTGGGCCGCACCGTCCCCAGCGGCGACGCCATGCACCTCACCACCCTGTTCGTCGTCAACGACGAGGGCGCGTGGATGCTCCGGCGCCCCCAGGATTTTCCTCGGGATCAGGTCCCCGGGCTCGTCGAGCTCGCGAGGGCGGGGCGGCTCCAAGAGCTCTACGAGCGGAGCCGGGTCCGCATCGCCGACCGCCGGGTCGACGTCCCCCGCGCCCTGCCGTACCTCGCGCCGTTCAACACGTGGTCCGCCAACGTGACGGGATCGACGTACTTCGTGCCCATCGCGGAGCTGACCGTCCTCTACATCAACGTGCTGCTCTCGTTCTTCGACGAGGAATGGCGCTTCTTTTTCGTGGACGATCACAACGGGTACCAGCCCGCGGGCATCGCCACGTTCGGCCGCAGCCGGGGCGGGCACCTCCACGACGACCCCCGCGATGGCCGGGTGGGCACGGTGACCATGATGGAGTCGTGGATCCGCGAGTTCGGGACCGTCGAGATCGGAGGCATGGTGCAGAGTCTGGGCCTGATGGCGGGAGCCATTGGCGTCGGCGGCTTCCCGCACTTCGTGGGCTATCCCGGCGCCTGGCCGGCCGCCCTCGGGTTCCGCATGCTCGACATCCCGTTCTCGCGCACCATCGGCGCCCCCGCCTCGGGTGGGCCCGAGCTGTCGGTGCCCACGGCGATAGGTCTGGAGCAGGGCGGCGAGACCCTGATCAAGCCGTTCTGCCCGCCGTACTACCGCGACATGGAGACGGCGGTGCGCGCGTTCATCGACTACAAGTACGCGCAGGGCCGGGGAACCTTTCGCGACGGCGGGGCGGCCACGGCGTGGAAGGATGGACGGTCGGTCCAGGCGGGGATCCCCGCCTATTCCGACCACGCGATCGCGGCGACGATCGCGTACTGCACCTACATCTACGAGCGGTACGGCCGGTTTCCGGCCTCGAGCGGCCCCTTCACGAACCTCGTGGCCTTCCAGGCCCATCATGTCGATCCCGACTTCTACGCACGCCACTATCGCGCCGACGCCTTGACGGCGACGCTCCGGGCGCACGGGGCGGACTGGCATCGGTCATAGAGGCGCCGCCGCCGCGCCGCTCTACGATGCGGCGCGCTCGGCGATGTCGTCCTGGGCCGACGCCTTGTAGTTGGCGTCGTACCACCAGACGAGGTAGTCCTCGTAGGTGATGGGCGGGAAGCGCGCCGGATTGTCTGGCCCCTGGCAGGTGGGCAGGCAGGCGATCACCGTGTCGACATGGGGGCCGAGGAAGAACGGGATCGCGTAGCGGTCACGCCCCACGGGCGGCAGGGCCCGGTGCGGGGTCGACTTGAATCGGCCGTTGGTCCACCGGTGCATCATGTCGCCCGCGTTGACGGCAAACGATTCGGGAACGTACGGCACGTCCAGCCAGTCCCCCGACGACGCCCTCACCTGCAGGCCCGGGATCTCCGTCTGCGCGAGGAAGGTCAGGAAGTTGTTGTCGGTATGCGGCGCGATGCCGAACTGGTTGGGCTGGGCCTCCACGGCCGGATAGTGCGAGAGACGGAAGACGAACTGGCTCTCCGTGAAGGCGGCGTCGAAGTGCCCGGGCGACAGGTCGAGGGCGACCGCGCAGACGGGGAGCAGGCGCCGGCCGAGCGCATCCAGCGCGTCGGTGTAGGCGAGAACGGTATCCCGGAAGCCCGGCAGGGCCTCCGGCCATTGGTTGGCGCCCACGAAGCGCCGGCCCGACCGGCGCAGCGGATGGTCGGGCGGTCGCTCGCGCTTGACGAAGAACGCCTCGTTCAGATCGGCCTTGTCGTTGGCGTTCACCTCGGAGGTCCACACGGCGTAGCGCCCCATGGCCATGTAGCCGTTGTTGTGCTCGTTCAGGCGGAGCGCCACCTTCGCTTCGTACGGCTGGGCGTGGAAGCGGCGCGCTTCGGCGAACGCGCGTCCGATCAGGTCACGCGAGACACCGTGGTTGACCACGATGAAGAAGCCGATGCTCTCGAGGGCGTCGCGAAGCTCGGCCGCCGTCGCGTCGAGGGCGCCCGGCGCGCCGGCCATGTACCGCCCGAGATCGATGGTCGGGATGCCCATCGCGCTACTGCGCCGTCCAGCCCCCGTCGATCACGAGCTCGCTGCCCGTGACGAAGGCCGCCTCGTCGGAGGCGAGGTAGAGGACGCCGTACGCCACCTCGTCGGCCTCGCCGTAGCGGCCGAGGGGAATGCGGTCGACCATACGCTGGTACGTCGCCGGGTCCGCGCGTCGACGCTCGGTCATGGCGGTGACGACGGGGCCGGGGTGGACGGAGTTGCATCGGATGCCCTCCCCGGCGTACTGGAGCGCGGTCAATTTGGTCAGGAGCCGGACGGCACCCTTGGAGGCCTGGTAGGGCGGGCTGCTGTCCCGCATGCCCACGAGCCCGAGCTGGGACGAGATGTTGACGATGGAGCCGCCGCCCGCGCGCCGCATGGCGGGCACGGCGGCCTTGGTCCCGAGGAAGACGCCCTTGGCGTTGATGTCCATCATGCGGTCCCACGCCTCGGCGGTGGTGTCCTCGAGCCGGCTCGCCCCGCCGATGCCCGCGTTGTTGACGAGGATGTCGAGCCGTCCGAAGCGGCTGACCGCGGCCTCGACGGCGCGCTGCCAGTCCGTCTCGCTGGTGACGTCGAGCTTGACGAAGAGCGCCTCGCCCCCCTTGGCCTTGATGTCGGCCTCGACGGCCTCGCCCTCCGCTTCCAGGATGTCGCCGATGGCGACCGAAGCGCCTTCGCGCGCGAACAGCCGAGCCTCGGCCGCTCCCATGCCGCGCGCGGCGCCGCTGATGAGGGCGGCCTTGCCCGCCAGGCGCATGGTGATCAGCTCCCGGGCGGGCGGTATCCCGCCCCCTGCGCCAGCAGCATGGCGTCGAAGCCTTCGTCGGGCGACATGAGGGCCGAGGTCTTCAGGTCCTTCACGGCCCCGCTGCCCATGATCGCCATGGAGACGGCGGCCGCGTTGACGTTGCTCGGGACCTCGAAGATCACCACCACGTCGTAGTCGCCGAAGGAGTAGTACCAGGCGAGGATATGGCCGTCGAGCCGCTCGATCACGGGCTTGAGCGCTTCCATCCGGTTCTCGGGCCGCTGGACCAGCTTGTGCCATGCCACGGTCGTGTAGGACGCCTGCACCATGTAGGTTGGCATCGGAGGCCTCCTTGTCGCGGCAAGTCTAGCAGAGCCCGCGAACGAGCCGCGGACCGAGTACACTAGCCGCCGCGCGCCGAGATCTCGGGAGCTGACCCATTCAGCCGAAGGAGGAGAACATCCATGGCGACGACCGAGGTCCTCTTCAATCCGCTCCTCCCCGAGTTCCACGCCAATCCGTATCCCTTCTATCACCAGCTCCGCGAGAAAGACCCCGTCCACGAGACCTCCATGGGCTTCTGGGTCCTCACCCGCTATGACGACGTGGTCATGAGCCTGCGCGATCCCCGCTTCGGGCGCGAAGCCTTCGAGCCCTTGCTCGCGGCCATGTACGGCCAGGAGGGCGAGCAAGGCCGGCTCCCGCGCTCGATGCTCTTCCGCGATCCGCCCGACCACACGCGGCTGCGCACCCTGGTGAGCAAGGCCTTCACCCCGCGCGTGATCGAGGGGATGCGCTCCCACATCCAGAGCATCGTGGACCGGCTCCTGGACAAGGTGCAGGACGCGCACGCCATGGATGTCATCGCCGACCTCGCCTACCCGCTCCCCGTGACCGTGATCTGCGAGATGCTCGGGGTTCCCACCGGCGATCATCACGCGATCCGGGGGTGGTCATCCGACATCGCCCGCAGCCTCGACGCCATCGGGCTGCTCGCCGATCGCGAGATCGTGGAGCGGGGCGGGGCGGCGCGTCGAGCCCTCGGCGATTACTTTCGCGCCCTTGTCCGGGAGCGGCGCCAGCGCCCCCAGGAAGACCTGCTGAGCCTGCTCATCGCGGCCGAGGAGCAGGGAGACAAGCTGAGCGAGGGCGAGGTGCTGGCCATGTGCGTGCTGCTGTTCATCGCCGGGCACGAGACCACGGTGAACCTCATCGGCAACGGGTTGCTCGCCTTGCTCCGTCATCCCGACGAGCTCGAGAAGCTCAAGCGCGATCCCGGCCTCGTCCCCTCCGCGATCGAGGAGCTCCTGCGCTATGACAGCCCGGTGCAGCGGACGGGACGGTTCACCACCACGGATGTCGAGATTCAGGGCCGGAAGATCCCCAGCGGGTCCCTGGTCGTTGCCGCCATCGGGGCGGCCAACCGCGATCCCGGGCATTTCCCCGATCCCGACCGGCTCGACATCGCGCGCCCGGACAATCGCCACGTGGCCTTCGGGTTCGGGATCCACTTCTGCCTCGGGGCGCCCCTCGCGCGTGTGGAGGGACAGATCGCCCTCGGCTCCCTCCTTCGGCGGATGCCCGGCCTCACCCTGCAGACGCCGGCGCCGGAATGGCGCGAGTCCTCCACCCTGCGAGGGCTCAAGGCGCTTCCCGTGACGTTCTAGGACCTGCGCCAACACCACGAGCGCCTTGTCCTCGGCGCTCGTGGTGGATCTGGCCCTCTGCTCCGCGGCTACTGCTCCTGGCCCGTGGCCTCGTGCCAGGCATGGCGGAGGACCACGATCTTCTCGATCTGCCCGCTCCGGAGCTCGGCCCTGATGACATCGCCGGTGGCGAGCGAGGCCAGATCGGTGGTCGTCTTGTCGTCGGTGACGACCACGGCCTTGCTCGTCACCTTGTGCACGTGTACCCGGCCCTGGCTGTTCACGCACACGAGTTGACGAGCGTCCTTGTTGATCTCCATCACGGTCATCCGGGCCGTCTGGATGTTCGTGGTCATGTCCTCGGCGGCCGCCGGGCCGATGCGCGCCAGCAGGCCGAGCAGGAACACGAGACCGATGCCACCACGCCTCAGAAGTTTCATGATCCGCCTCCTGTTGTCACCCGTGCCGCGAGCGCCGCGCCCGGGACGTCGATGAGGTTGACCGGCTGAGACTCGATCCATGTTGGCGGCGCGAGGGAGCATGCGCGATGCCAGCCCGCGCCCTCGTAAAAACGACGGGTTGCCGCGCGGGACTCACCGGGCTTTGGGCGTCGTGCCCGGGGCCCGGAAGGATCGACTCGGGCGCGAAGCAGAAGGGAAAAAAGGGACGTGCCGGCTGGCTTTACGAACGGCAGAGGGCGCGCTACACTCGCCGCGCCGAGGGCACGCGAGGCACGGTCCGGCAGCGAACGCCTGCCAAGGGAGAGCAGCGATGCTTCTGACCCGAGACGAGATCCGACACGGCAAATCCTTCGACCTGCTCACCGAGGCCATCCTGGAGCGCGATCAGCCCCGCACGACCGACCTCTTCTTTCGGATGATCCGAGACGGGCGCTCCACGAGCGACGCGCTCAGCGTTGTGACGGCGGCGGAGGCGCCCTTCGTCCAGGTGCCCAGCCACATCAACATGCGCGACGGGCAGATCACCCTCATCAACAACGACCACACCATCCTCGGCCTGCGGACCTCCACGAACCTGGCCCCCTTCCTGCCCGAGACGCACCGCCTGCTCCCGCTCCTGCAGAGCGTCTGGTACATCCCGGCCGGGCTCGACATCTGGAACCAGCTCCTCGGCAAGTACCCCGGGCGCTACGCGACGATGAAGGGCATGGAGGTGCCGCCCCCGAGTCATGGCCCGGTCGTGTGGAACGAGGAGCAGGTGCCCATCAAGGGAGAGGGCACCGTCGAGGAGCAGCTGGACGCTTATACCATCGCCACGCTGAGCGGGGACGTGCGGCGCTCCTACGGGTTGTTTCTCGGGATGGCCGCGGATGAGAAGATCCGCCCGCTCCTCCGTGATCGGCTGCTCTTCCTTGGTCTCATCGACCTCCAGGACACGGTGATCGGTCGGAAGGCGCGCAACACCGGCCACAAGGCGCTCCGCGCGCGCGCGGTGACGGACCTCGCCGACTTCATCGGGTGGGAGCGGGCCCACGGCGTCTACTACATCGGCGTGCCGGACATGGCCGTCGGCCCCCTCTACTACTCGGCCTACGACGCGGCTTGTGTGACGGCGGCCGCCGAGCTCCCCGAGGCCGGGAAGAACCTGAAGCAGACGAACCACGCGCCGCTGACGCCGGCCGAGGTCGAGGACATGGTCCGCCTGCTCCTCGAGGCCGACGGGCAGACGGTCTGGAGCCTGATCACCGCGCACCTGCGCGGCGGCAAGTCGATCCGGAGCCTTGGGGATGCCATCCAGATCGGCGCGGCGGAGCTCATCCTCCGCACGACGGTGCCGCGCCAGTTCACGGACGGGCAGCATCCCTTCGACTACTGCAGCACGGCGAACTACTGGATGCGCACGAGCGACAACGCGTACCAGCCGCGCATCCTCTACCTCATGGCCAACTTCGTCAACGACGTGGCCCGCTCCAACAAGCTCTACACGTCGGTGCTGGAAGCGGAGTGCGCGGGGGTGGACACCACGGGGCGGACTCCGGAGGCGCTCCTGCGGGAGCTCGACGAGGCCATCCTGGCCTTCGACGTCGCGCGGAGCTGCGCGCTCGCCCACGCGTATCTACGCTCCGGGGCGGATCGCGGCGCGTTCCAGGCCGCGGTGGCGATCACCGCGTGCAAATTCCAGGACGACCCCCACAACCAGAAGATCACGCACTCCGCGTTCGAGGAGCACGGCCACAACACGACGCACCTGCGTGACCGGCTCCTCCTCGCCGCCGTGCGACTGCTCGCGGGCTGGCCGAAGATGCCGGGCGAGCGCGAGTGCTACGCTCGCTTCACGAAGGAGTGGAGCAACTAGGCGAGAGCCGGCGCGACTTTCTCCGCGAAGAGGCGCATCGATCGCAGGGCGAGGTCGGTGCGGAGCCCCGGCAGCGCCATCACCAGGAGAACCCGCCCGTAGCCGGTGGCCTCGCAATACTTCTGCAGGCCGTCCCTGACCTCGTCCGGTGTGCCGATCAAGGCCCAGCCGTCGTCCAGGTAGTCGCGGAAGGCGCGCAGGCGCAGCAGCGAGCGGTCGAACGAGCCGGGCACCGAGCCTCCCGTGGACTCGGAGCGCAGCACGGACATCCGCCGCTGATAGCCCATGAAGGGCGCCTCGGTGGCCCGCAGCGCCTCGTCGTGGTCGGGCGCGACGTGGACGACGCGCATGCCCCAGGCCCTGCCCTCGAGCTCCTCGATCTCCGCCATCGATCGCCCCGCCGCGCGCGCGGTCTCTCGATAGAGACGGTGCCGTTTCTGGAGCTCGGCCACCGGCACGAAGAAGGATGAGAGGGTGGGCAGGCCGAGCCGGGCGGCCGAGAGCACGCTGTCCTCGCTGTTGGCGGCGATGAAGAGCGGTGGATGTGGGCGCTGGGCGGGACGCGGGCGCACGTGCAGGCGCTCCGCGGAGTGGAAGCGCCCCTGGAAGTCGAAGGGCGCGCCGCTCCAGGAGTGCCGCATGAGCGCGATCCCTTCCTCGACGCGGGCCCGGCTGTCGTCGCGATCGGACTGGAAGGTCTGGTAGTCCTGCAGGGTGCCGCCGCGCCCGATGCCCACGTCGAGCCGCCCGCCGCTGACCACGTCGAGCACGGCCAGCTCCTCGGCCAGGTCTACGGGGTGGTGCAGAGGCAGCAGGCTCACGCCCATGCCGAGGCGCAGGCTGGTCGTGCGCGCCGCCACGAACGCGGCCAGGACGGGCGGGGCCGGGCACAGGCCGTAGTCGTTGAAGTGATGCTCGGCGATCCACACGGAGGAATAGCCGAGCGCCTCGGCGGCCAGCATTTGCTCCAGGCCAGAGTCGAAGACCGACTGCTCGCTCCACTCCTCGTCCCGCTGCATGAGGAAGAACAGCCCGAATTCCATGCGCATCTCTCCTCGCCTTGATTCGCCGCGGAACATGACGCCCGCTCAGAGGGGGTCCAGGGCGCCATCTTAGCCGGATTTCTCCCGCCTCGCCGGCCGATCCGCTGCAGCCAAGCCCTCGGTGTGGTATCCATACGGGCGAACCCGGTTGCGGTGGTCCGACGGGAAGCGGATGATGCTCCCGCCCATCTCGCGGTACGCACAAGGAGATACCCATGGGACGGC
>QHSC01000059.1 GCA_003220345.1 Candidatus Rokuibacteriota bacterium
CATCGATCTCGAGATTCCCCGCGACCAGCTCGTGGTCCTGACGGGGCTCTCGGGCTCGGGTAAGTCCTCCCTCGCCTTCGACACCATCTACGCCGAGGGGCAGCGTCGCTACGTCGAGTCCCTCTCCGCCTATGCGCGGCAATTCCTCGAGCAGATGGAGAAGCCCGACGTCGACTCCATCGAGGGCCTTTCTCCCGCCATCTCGATCGAGCAGAAGACCACCTCGAAGAATCCGCGCTCGACGGTGGGGACGGTGACGGAGATCTACGACTACCTGCGCGTGCTCTTTGCCCGGATCGGGGTGCCGCACTGCCCGAGCTGCGGGGCCGTCATCTCCGCCCAGACGGTCCAGCAGATGGTGGACCGGGTCATGGGGCTGCCGGGGGGCACGCGCCTCCTCGTGCTCGCCCCCGTGGTGCGCGGGCGCAAGGGCGAGTACCGCAAGCTCTTCTTCGACCTCCGGCGCCAGGGCTATGTGCGCGTGCGCGTGAACGGCCAGTTCCGCGAGCTCTCGGAGGAGATCGAGCTCGCCAAGGCCAAGAAGCACACCATCGAGGTCGTGGTCGACCGCCTGGTCATCCGCGACAACCTGGGATCGCGGCTCAACGATTCGCTGGAGACGGCGCTCCGTCTCGCCGACGGCGTGGTGCAGGTGGAGGCCGTGGAGGGGCCCTCGCACCTCTTCTCGGAGCGGTTGGCCTGCGCGGCCTGTGGCGTGTCCTTTCCCGAGGTGTCACCCCGCATGTTCTCCTTCAACAATCCCTACGGGGCCTGCGCCGATTGCGGCGGCATCGGGTCGCGCTACGAGATCGATCCCGCCCTCGTGGCGCCGAACGCCCACCGCTCGCTCAAGGAAGGCGCGCTGGTGCCGTGGGCGGGCACGGGCGGCTCGACCTTCAAGCAAACGCTCCAGGTCCTGGCCCGGCGTTACAAGTTCGATCTCGAGACCCCCTGGGGAAAGCTGCCCAGGAAGACCCGCGACATCATCTTGCACGGCGAGCCGGGCGACGGCTTCGAGGGCGCCGTGGCCATCCTCGAGCGGCGCTACAAGGAGACGCTGTCCCCGGAGATCCGGCAAGAGCTGGAGCACTACATGGCCCTGCGCGACTGCCCCACGTGCAAGGGCTCGCGCCTCCGGCCGGAGACGCTGGCCGTCAAGATCGCGGGGCGGTCCATCGCGGACGTCGTGCGCTTCCCCATCAAGGCCGCGCGGCAGTTCTTCGACACCCTGACCCTCTCGGAGCGGGACGCGCAGATCGCCCGTCGCGTGCTCAAGGAGATCCGGGAGCGCCTGGGCTTTCTCGCCCACGTCGGTCTCGAGTACCTCACCCTCGACCGTCCGGCCGCGACGTTGTCGGGGGGCGAGGGGCAGCGGATCCGGCTCGCCACCCAGATCGGCTCGAGCCTGGTGGGGGTCCTGTACATCCTCGACGAGCCCAGCATCGGGCTTCACCAGCGCGACAACACGCGACTGCTCGACACCCTCAAGCGCCTGCGCGACCTCGGCAACACGGTGCTCGTGGTCGAGCACGACGAGGAGACGATCCGCGCGGCGGACTTCGTGGTCGACCTGGGTCCGGGGGCGGGAGAGCTGGGCGGGCACGTCGTGGCCGTGGGCACGCCGGGCGAGATCGCCGCGCATCCCGCCTCCCTCACGGGCAAGTTCCTCTCGGGCGTCGAGAAGATCGCCGTGCCGGCGGCGCGGCGGTCCCCCAACGGCAAGCACGTGATCATCCACAACCCGCGCGAGCACAACCTCAAGGGCATGGCCGTCAAGATCCCGCTGGGGACCTTCACGGCGGTGACGGGCGTCTCGGGATCGGGCAAGTCCACCCTGGTCAACGACATCCTGTACCGGGCCCTCGCCCAGATGCTTCACCGCGCCCAGGAGCGCCCCGGCGAGCACGACCGCATCGAGGGCGCCCAGCATCTCGACAAGGTCATCGACATCGACCAGTCCCCGATCGGGCGCACCCCGCGCTCCAACCCCGCCACGTATACCGGTGTCTTCACCCTGATCCGGACGCTCATGGCCCGGACGTCCGACGCGCGAATGCGCGGGTATCAGCCCGGCCGCTTCTCGTTCAACGTCAAGGGTGGACGCTGCGAGGCCTGTCAAGGCGACGGGCTCGTCAAGATCGAGATGCACTTCCTGCCGGACGTCTACGTCACCTGCGAGGTCTGCAAGGCGAAGCGTTACAACCGCGAGACGCTCGAGGTGCGCTACAAGGGTAAGAACATCGCGGAGATCCTCGCGATGACGGTGGCGGAGGCGCTCTTGTTTTTCGAGCCCGTGCCCGCCATCAAGCAGAAGCTCCGCACGCTCCACGACGTGGGGCTCGACTATATTCGCCTCGGCCAGTCCGCGACCACCCTGTCGGGGGGCGAGGCCCAGCGGGTCAAGCTCGCCACCGAGCTGAGTCGCCGCGCCACGGGCCGGACGCTCTACATCCTGGACGAGCCCACGACGGGGCTGCACTTCGCCGACATCCGACGGCTCCTGGAGGTCCTCAACCAGCTCGTGGAGCAGGGCAATACCGTGGTCATCATCGAGCACAACGTCGACGTGATCAAGACGGCCGACTGGATCATCGACCTCGGGCCCGAGGGGGGAAACGACGGTGGCCGGGTGGTCGCCGTCGGCACGCCCGAGGACGTTCGCGGCCAGGCCGGCAAGTCCTTCACCGGCCAGATCCTCCAGAAGGCCCTGCGTGGCACTTCGAGCTGAAGGGCGAAGCCCTGAGGCGAGGGCTGAGATGATGAAGTTCGAGCTGAAGGGCGAAGCCCTGAGGCGAGGGCTGACTTGATTTTCGAGCTGAGACGCTGTCGACGAGCCGCAGGCGTGGCAGTTCGAGCTGAAGGGCGCAGCCCTGAGGCGAGAGCTGAGTGAGTCAGCGGCGAGGCGAGGGCTGAGTGAAAAATGGCTGAGATGACTCGGCGCACGCGCATCATCTGCACCATCGGGCCGGCGAGCCGGAACCCCGCCACCCTGCGCAAGCTCGTGGAGGCGGGCATGGACGTGGCGCGCTTGAATTTCTCCCACGGCACCCACGAGGAGCACGCCGCCGTCATCCGCGCCATTCGTGAGGGCGAGACCGACTGGGGCCGGCCGGTGACCATCATCCAGGATCTCCAGGGGCCCAAGGTCAGGCTCGGAAATTTCATCGGCGGGCGCGCCATGCTCATGACGGGGGAGCTCTTTACCCTTACCGCCAAGCCGGTGCTGGGCACCTCCGAGCGCGCCTCGCTCGACCATCCGGATCTGATCGCCGCCCTCAAGCCCGGCGATCAGCTGTGGATGGACGATGGCACCATCCAGCTGGCCGTGGAGCGGGCGGACGTCGATTCCGCCGTGTGCCGCGTCATCGCGGGCGGTGTCGTCTCCGACCACAAGGGCGTGGCCCTCCCCGGGATCCCGCTGCCCGTGTCGTGTCTCACCGACAAGGACCGCGAGGATCTCCGCTTCGGGGTCGCCCATGGCGTCGACTACGTCGCGGTGTCGTTCGTGCGCTCGGCCGCCGACATTCAAGAGGTCCGCAAATTCCTCCTCGATCGCGGGGCGAGCGTCCCCATCATCGCCAAGCTCGAGCGAGCCGAGGTGGTCTCCAACCTCCCCGGTATCCTGGCCCTCGTGGACGCCGTCATGGTCGCCCGCGGTGACCTCGGCGTCGAGGTGCCGCTGGAGGAGGTGCCGATCATCCAGCGCGACGTCATCCGGCAGGCGCGGCTGGCCAAGGTGCCCGTCATCGTGGCGACCCAGATGCTCGAGTCCATGGTCACGTACCTGCGGCCCACCCGCGCCGAGGTATCGGATGTGGCCACGGCCATCTTCGAGGGCGCGGACGCCATCATGCTCTCCGCCGAGACCGCCTCCGGTCAGCATCCCGTGGAGGCCGTGGAGGTCATGTCGCGCGTGGCTACCCGCATCGAGCGCGAGCTGCCGCGGACCGCGCTGCCCGCGCCCCGCCCCGAGGCCTACGGTTTCTCGGAGGCCGTGGCGGAGGCCGCCTGCCGCGCCGCCGAGGTGCTCAGGGCCAAGGCCATCGTCGCCTTCACCCAGTCGGGCTTCAGCGCGCGCCTCATCTCCTCGGAGCGACCCCACGTCCCGGTGGTCGCCCTCACCCCATTCACCGAGATCCAGCGGCGGCTGGGGCTCTACTGGGGGGTGCGCGCCCGCCTCGTCCGCAAGGTGGACACCACGGACGAGATGCTGCAGGAGGTCGAGAGCACTCTGCTCGAGGACGGCACCGTGCGCAACGGCGACGTGCTCGTCATCATCTCGGGCGGCCCCATGTGGGTGACGGGGACGACGAATTTGCTGAAGCTGCATCGAGTGGGCGAGCGCCCGTAACGAGAGGAGAACAGCTATGGGCTATGAGACGATCCGCTACGAGGTCACGGAGGCGATCGCCACCATCACGCTCAACCGCCCCGATGCCTACAATGCCCTCAACCTCGCGCTCGGCCGCGAGCTCTTCCACGCCACCCTCGAGGCCGACGAGGACCGGGCCGTCCGCTGCATCGTGATCACCGGCGCGGGCAAGGCCTTCTGCGCGGGCGGTGACGTCAAGGACTTCAACGACAACCCGGATCGCATCGGCGTCCTCATCAAGGAGCTCACGACCTACCTCCACGGCTCGGTCTCGCGCCTTGCCCGCACGGCCAAGCCCGTGATCATGGCCGTGAATGGAATCGCCGCGGGCGGAGGCATGAGCCTGGCGCTGGCCGGCGACCTCGTGGTCGCGGCCGAGTCGGCGAGGTTCACCATGGCGTACTCCAAGATCGCCGCCTCCCCCGACGGCTCGTCGTCCTACTTTCTTCCCCGGCTCATCGGTCTCCGACGCTCGCTCGAGCTCCACTACACCAACCGGGTGCTCTCGGCGCGGGAGGCCATGGAATGGGGACTCGTGAACCGCGTGCATCCGGACGCGGAGTTCTCCGGATCGGTGGGCACGCTCGCGCGCGAGCTCGCCCAGGGGCCGACGCTCGCCTTCGGCCGCGCCAAGCTTCTTTTCCACCAGTCCACCCAGGAGAGCCTGGAGACGCAGATGGAGCTCGAGGCCCAGGCCATCGCCCAGAGCGGCCACACGGAGGATTTCCGTAACGGCGTGGCGGCGTTCGCGAAGAAGCAGTCCGTCGCCTTCCACGGCCGCTAGGAGCGTGCTCGCCCGCTCTCTCCTGGCCTCGCTTCTCGTCCTGGCTCTTGCCGCGCCCGCGCTGGCCTGGCGGTTCTCCTACGGGTCGGCCTCCGCCAACCGTGTCGCGGCGGGGCAGGGAACCTTTCCCCGCGTGGTCGTCATCTCGACGCCGGCGGAGGCGCCGTTCCGCTGGGTAGTCTCGATGCCGCCGAAGAGGCTCGCGGCCGTCGACGCCAACGGCACCCTCTGGATCTTCGAGATCGCCCAGACGAGTCTCGCCGTCATCGGCCGCTACGGGGACGCGGCCAGCCCCGACGGCCCGCCCGTGGCGGTGTCGCTGGGCGACGGCCGCCCGGGGATCGTGTGCGTCTCGCGCGAGGGGCTGCTCCTCGTGTGGCAGGACGGCGCCCTGCGGGCCTTCGACGTGGGCGCTCCGCTGTCCCGGCTGACCTTCCCGGTGCCGGTGGTGCTGGACGGCAAGGGCTGGGACGATCTCGTTGCCGTGGCGGCCGATGGAGCGGTTGTCCTGATCGGCGGGCTGCTGTCGGCGCCTCGAGTGGTCGCGCGCGCGGAGATCCGGGCCCTGCCCGACGCGCGGATCACTCTCGGTGGCCTGGACGGCTCGGGCGAGCTTCACGCTCTCGTGTTGACCGACCCCACGGACCGCTACCCTCACGGCGCCCTCGGCGACAAGCTCGAGGCGACGTCCGTGACCGTCATCGCCGTGGGCTCGAACGCGCTCTCGGTCCGCGGGCGCTACGTGGTCCCGGAACCTGCCGTGCTGGAAGACCTGATCCCCATGGTCGTGCCGATCGGCGAGGGCCGCCGGCCGGGCGTGGTCGCGGTCAAGAGCGCACCGCGCCAGGGCTCCTCGATCCTCGTGCTTGGCTGGCGCGATGCCAGCCTGGAATTCCTGGCGGAAGGTCCCGCCTTCGGGCAGAAGAATCGTTGGGTGCACGTGATCGGCGCCGCGGACCTCTCGGGTGACGGCATTCCCGAGCTCATCGCGGTGAACACCCCGCATCTGACCGGCGTCCTCGTGGCCTACAACCGGCGCGCCGCCGCCCTCATCCCCTCCGCCAAGGCCCTCGGGTACTCGTCGCACGCGGTCGGCTCTCGCAACCAGGACCAGGCGGCCATCGCCAACATGAGCGGCAGCGGGCGGCTCCAGATCATCCTGCCCCGTCAGAGCCGCGAGGTCCTCGCGGCCCTCGAGCTCTCCGGAACTCGGTGGGAAGAACGATGGGCGCTCCAGCTCGGCGGGCCCATCCAGTCCAACCTCGTCGTGGCGGACCTCGACGGTGACGGTCTCCTCGACCTCGCGGTTGCCGACCGGCGCGCGCTTCACGTCTTTCTCTCCAGCAGGCCGGAGAGCGGCCGATGACGCCTCCGCTGCCCGCCCTCGAGCTGGGCGCGCGACTCGATCGCATCCTCGCGAACGCCGAGCGCCTGGTGGCATCCCTCCCCTCGCGCGCGCTCGACTACAAGCCGCCGGAGCGTGACCGCACCGTCCGCGACCTTGCCTTCCACCTCTTCAGGGTGGGCCTGGCCTATGTGGACGGAATGGACATGGGCGCATTGCCGGAGGCGTGGCTGCGCGAGCCCGCGCCACCGGATCTCGTCGACGGTCCGGCCATCGCTCGCTACGGGGCCCTCGTGCGTGGGCGAGTCTCGGGGTGGTTCGAGGGCGCCGCGCCACGCGAGTACGCGCGCGTGATCGGGGGCTACTACGGGCCGCGGTCTGGTCAGGCGCTCCTCGAGTGGACCACGTGGCATGCGGCCCACCACCTGCGTCAGCTTCACGCCATGACCGTCGATCTCGGACTCACGCCGCCCGCGCCATTGCCCGCATCCGACTTCGAGGGGCTGCCCATGCCCGCCACCCTCTGGTAGTCAGGGAGACCATCATGGCGAAGAAGTTCGCGATCCGCACCGAGAAGGCCCCCGCGCCGCTGCAGGGCGCGCCGTATTCCCAGGCTGTACGCGTGGACAACCTGGTCTTCGTCTCGGGCCAGATCGCGCTCCGCCCGGGAGAGAGCGCGCTGACGGGTGCGACGGTGGCCGAGCAGACGGAGCAGGTCTTCGCCAATCTCAAGGCCATCCTCGAGGCGGTGGGGAGCCGGCTGGACTGGATGGTCAAGACCACGGTGTTCCTCGCGCGTATGGAGGATTTCACCGAGATGAACGAGGTCTACAAGCGGCACGCGGGAGAGGTCCCGCCCGCGCGCTCGACCGTGCAGGCCGCCAAGCTGCCCGCGGGCGCCCTCGTGGAGATCGAGGCCATCGCGCATCTGTGAGCGCGGATGTGTCCGGACGGACACGCTTGTGGCTTCCGTGGCCTGTCGGCTAGACTTCGGGCATGGATGGAGAGACCCGTGCCTATCTTGACCAGGCTCTGGGGAGTCTCCGTCAAGAGTTTGTCGGTCTCCGGCAGGAGGTGCGTGACACCGCCGCGGAGACGCGTCGACACTTCGACGTCGTCGCCGAGTCTCTTCGCCAGGACATCCGGGCGGTGGCCGAGGGCGTAGGCGCGACGACTGAACGCATGGACCGAGTCGAGGCCAGTGTCAAGACTGAGATGGAGGAGAGGTTCGCCGCGACTCACTCCATCTTCCGCACGGCCTTTCACGAGCTTCGCCGCGATATCGACGACGTTCGCTCCCGCCTGTAGTCAGCCCTCGAGCCGCACCACTCTGAAACCGTAGTCGGAGTAGCGAAGCGCGGGGGGCAGGGACGACCGGTGGGCCACGGGGCTCCACGGATCCTGGTGGCGCCAGGCTCCTCCGCGAGAGACGCGCCGCGAGCCGTGCGGCGGCCCCGGTGGGTTTCGCTCGGGTGAGGTCGCGTAGTAGTCCTCGCTCTCCCAGTCCAGGCACCACTCGTGGCAGACGCCCGAGAGCGCCGCGAGCCCCCAGGAGTTGGCCGGTGTCTCCGCGGCGAGCGGCGGCCTGCCGAAGCCGCTCACCGAGGGCCGCTCGCTCCCCCACGGGAAGCGGGCGCCCTCGAGTCCGCCCCGCGCGGCTTTCTCCCATTCCGCCTCGCTGGGGAGCCGGAAATGGCCTGCCTGTTCGCTCGTCAGCCATTCGCAATACTCTGACGCCTCGAACCAGTTGACACCGACCACGGCCTGCTCGGGATCGGCGAAGCGCGGATCTTCCCACCAGGGTGGGGGAGGGACATCGGCCGCATCGAGGAAGAGAGCGTACTGAGCGTTGGTGACGGGAGCGCGGGCGATGGCGAAGGCGTCGAGCCAGACCTTGTGCCGCGGCCTCTCGGCGGGATGGCCGTCCTCCCAGCCTATCCAGAATGCGCCGGCGGGGATGCCTACGAATTCCACGGCGGCCAGTATAGATCGGAATGCTTTTCTCGAGCCCGCGCGCGGCGCTGCGCCTGCTCCCGGCCGCCGGTGGAGCTCGATGACCCGCTTACGGGAGGGTAAGGCGGTCCTCTTCCTGTACGCCGGTCTGCAACCGGTAGAGCGAAGCGAAGGCGCCCGGGACCTCCATGAGAGTCTCGAAAGTGCCCTGCTCCACGATGCGGCCGTCGCGCAGCACCACGATCAGGTCAGCCTTTCGGACGGTGGCCAAACGGTGCGCGATGATGAACGTGGTACGCCCGGCCATCAAGCGCTCGAGGCCCTGCATGATGAGGGCCTCCGTCTCCGAGTCGAGCGCCGAGGTGGGCTCGTCGAGGATCAGGATGGGTGAGTCTCGGAGGATGGCGCGCGCGATGGTGAGGCGCTGCTTTTCGCCCTCCGAGAGCGTGAGCCCCTGCTCTCCCACCATGGAGTCGTATCCGTCGGGCAGTCTCGTGATTGTCTCGTGGATGCCCGCGAGCCGCGCGGCCGCCACGATCTCGTCACGCCGGGCGTTCGACTGGCCGAAGGCGATGTTGTCGTGCACACTCGCGTTGAACACGAGAGGGGGCTGCAGCACCATGGCGATCTGCTGGCGGAGCGCGGCGAGCCGATACTCCCGAGCGTCCACTCCGTCCACGAGCACACGGCCTGTCCAGGGGTCGTAAAAGCGTGGCAGCAGGCTCAGGAGCGTGGACTTGCCGGCCCCCGTGGGGCCGACCACGGCCACCTTCTGTCCCGGTCGGACATGAAGGGTTACCCCGCTCAGGACGGGGTGCCCCCGCACGTAGCCGAAGGAGACGTCTTCCCATGCTACCTCCCCCCGCGCACTCGCCTCCGGGAACTCGCGCCGGCTGTCGTTGAGATCCCGCTCGATGTCCAGCACGTCGAAGACACGTTGCACGGCGGCTCGAGACCCCTGGGCCAGACCATAAGTCTGGAACATGCTGTTGATGGGACCGTAGAGCGAGGCGAGGTACGAGATGAAGATCACCAGGGTGCCGATGCTGAGCGAGCCCTCCATGACGTGCCGAGCGCCTACCCACACCACTCCGGCGGTGCCCAGCGCGATGATCACGTTCACCACGCTCGAGTAGACGGTCTGGAGCGTGTAGAGCCGCAGGCCGGCGGCGAGGCTCTGCCGGCTCACGTCCATGAACCGCCGGTGCTCCTCCTCCTCGCGCGTGAAGGCCTGGGTGACCCGCATCATGGACATGCTCTGCTGGACCACGGCGTAGACCTCGCTCTCGCGCTGCCGCACGTCGCCGGCCACATGGGTGATCCGACTATTGAGCCGCGCGATGACCACGAACAGGGCCGGGCAGACTCCGAGAGCGACCAGGGTCAGCTTCCAGTCCAGCCGGAGCATGATGACGCCCATGCCGGCCAGGAGGGTCAACGCGGTCACGGCAGGAAACAGACAGTTCATGGTGAGACTCTGGAGGGCGAAGGTATCGGCGGTAACGCGGTAGATGAGGTCTCCGACCCGCGCGCGGCTGTGGAAGGCGAGGGACAGTCGGTGCAGGTGGCCGTAGAGGTCGCTGCGCAGCTTGCTGACCATCCGCTGGCCGACGCCGATCGTCGTGTAATTGTTCAGCACCACGAGGGCGCCCAGCGCGGCATAGATGAGCACCAGGGCCGCGCAGGCGGCGAGGAGCAGGGCCTGAGAAGACCAGCCGCTGGGCCACCCCCAGGGCGGTGGCTGTCCTCCCAGCACGGAGTCGATGATGATCTTGAGCGGCCAGGGCTTGAGCATCTCGAGGGCGCTGATGAGCAGCACCTGAACGAGAGCCCAGAGCAGCGTCTGACGGTAAGGCGGAAGGTACGAGAGGACCCGGACCGCGAACCCTCTCACCTTCCCTGAACCTCAGCCCGGAGAGGCGGCGCATAGTGAAGCTTGGCTCGCCGGGCCACGGCGGTGAGCCCACGATCGATCGTGCGGGCGAGACTCAGCGCCTCTCGCGTGAACGCCACCGCGCCGATCGCGGCCCCCCCCAGGCCGGCCAGGAGCAGGGGCGCCCAGCCGAGCGCCAGGCCGAAAAGGCTAATCAGGGCGGATCCGGACACGGCCAGCCGGGTGAACAGCGAGCTGCCCAGAGCGTACTTCGCGCGGAGGACCCGCCGTTCCGCGCCGTGGTATTCCGTTGCCACCTTGACCCGCCCTCTCGACCAGAGGCCGCCGTAGACCTCCAGGTCCCAGTCGCTCCATCCCCGATCCGCCACGACCAAGTACTTCCGCGCCGCGACGGCTTCCTGGAGACCCTGGAGCAGCACTTCTTTCTCTAGCCCATTTTCTGTCCAGAAGGCGATGGACCGCGCGTGGCTCCGCCAGGAGACGGCCGCCCGGGTCGAACTCTCATGTCTGATCGGCTCGACCGCTGACAGCCCGCGCGCCAGCCAGCGATACCGCTCCAGACAGCGTAGAAGGGGGCCCAGATAAGTGAGCAGCGCGATGAGCAGGCGACCACGCAGGCTGTCCGCGCGCGGGTCCACCCGGGCGCGAAGCGCCACCGCGAGGCAGCATGTCCAGGTCAGGAGCAGCGGGGTGGTTCCCAGCCAGGCCCCGCCGCCGTGGACGAGGGCGTAGGCGAAGAGCACGGCCGCCACTACGCTCCACTCGAGCGTGAACGGCAGGTAGGAAAAGAAGCTCGAGGGCGGCTGGTAGAGGGTCTGAAACAGACCGCGACCGAAAACTCCACCGTAGATCACCGGACGCCGCAGCGAGAACAGCGAGGTGAAGAGAGAGTAGATGCCCCCGTAGATCCGGCCGCGCCACCGGGAGTACCCGAGGGCGTTGAACCGCTGCGGGTGCTTGAAGTAGAGGAGGCCTTCGGCCTTGCCGTAGCCTCTCTGCTGGCCGACGTAGGCCTTGACGGTGTTGCGCCGGAAGTGCCACACCATGGCCGCGGGACTGAAGGCGATGCGGTGGCCGCGCTCCTGAAGGCGCCAGCACACGTCCACGTCGTCGCCGGCCGCGCGGTAGATGGGATCGAACCCGCCGATCTCCTCGAGCACCTCGCGGCGGAACGCCATGTTGCAGCCCGGGATGTGCTCCGCCTCCTCGTCGTTCAGGAGCACGTGCAGGGGCCCGCCCGGAGAGGCGGCCACGCAACTGGCCACCACCGAATCTTCGGGCGGCGGCAAGTTGGGCCCACCGACCGCCGCCTTGCCAGAGGTGAGAAAGGTGGCGACCAGATAGTGCAGCCAATCCGGATCCACCACACAGTCGGAGTCGGTGAAGGCGATGATATCGCCGGTGGAGGCGGCGATGCCGACGTTCCGGGCGGCGCTCAGGCCCTTGTTCTCCTGATGAATCACGTGGAAGTCGTCGTATTCATCGGCGATATGCCCGGTGCGGTCGGTGGAGCCGTCATCGACCACGACGACCTCATACGTCGGGTAACGGAGGTCGCGCAGCGAATCGAGGCAGGGAGCCATGGTGCTCTCGGCATTGTAGGCACAGACCACCACGGACACTTTCGGATATTCGGAGAGGGCGGGCAGCTCGTCCGTGTCGTAGCAGCGCTGCACCGCTAGGAAGGCCGGCTTCGTGCGCCGATCGCGATCGACCAGCCCGAACCCCCAGTCCCGGACGTCTTCACCGCCGGTGAACCACTCGTCGGTGAAGGAGAAGATGCAGGTGCCTGCCACCCCCATCTCCAGGGCCGCCCGCACCTGCCAGGAGAGCGTTGCCGCCTGGCTCTGCTCGCCCTCGCGGAGGGAATCCATGCCGAACTCCGTGAGGACGAGCGGTCGGTCGCCCGCCAGCATATGCAGCCGGTAGAGATACCTCCGGAGGTCCTCCTCGCGGTGAAGATACACGTTGAAGGCGAGGAAGTCGGTGAAGTCGGTCTCCAGGTATTCCGTGGAGGGGAAGTTGGCGTAGCCGACAAGGGTCGCGGGATCGATGCTCTTGGTGATATCCACCAGCTCACGCAGGAAAGCGCTGACCCGTGGCGCGCCGTACCAGCGAACGATGTCCGGCGGGATCTCGTTTCCTACGAGGTACGCCGCCACGGCCGGATGCCCGCCGCACGCTTTCACCGCTTCAGCGACCGTGCGTCGGATGCCCTGGGTCAGCTCCTTCGAGTCGAGGAAACAGACATGCTCCGCCCAGGGGATCCCCGCGAGCACGCGGAGGTTGCGGTCGCCCGCCAGGTCCAGTAGCCAGCGCGGGGGAATCGTGAAAGTCCGCAGGGTGTTCGCGCCGAGCTCAGCCATGAGGTCCAGATCCGCGGCAACGGCTCGCGGGTCGTGGAACTGGGAGCCGAAGGCATCTGGCGCGAACGGGCCGTAGGTCACGCCCTTGAGTAGAATCTTCTGGGTACCGGTGAAGAAAAATTTTCCGCGTACCTCGAGCTTGGCGCGCCACTCCGGCAGCCCGTGGCCTCCCGCGGACCGGGTAGCGATGGAACGAGGCGGCACGACGAGGCCCTCCTTGGAAGGATCAGGGTGACGACTTCTAACTGGCCGGAAGTGGGTGAGCAACTGATGTGCCATGGTTCGCCGCATTCAGACGAGCCTAAACTCCATCGCATTCAAGGCTTAATCGATGAATGAGGCCGGGGTGCTCGCCTCGACAGCCAGTCGCTGCATCTGGACTACGTACGCCCCTGGTAGTTTTTACACGAAAGCACTGGCCGCGGTGTCCCGGACGGCAGCAGCGGTGGCAACCTCTGGAGGAACTTCAAGGGACCGTCGGAGAGTCCGCAAAGCCTACACCGCAGGAAAGGCCGCCACGGTCCCGCGGGTTTACCGTCGGAAGTATCTCTGACTACTTTCAGCGTCGCTGCTCGCGTGCACGCTCGCCTGCATCGCGCTCTCGCTGCTCGCGTTCTCGCTCCCGCGCGGCCCGCTCGCGTTCCCAGCGGGCGGAGAGCCGCGCTCCCGCTTCCTTCGCGGTGGTCTCCAGACGCGCCGCCCTCTCGAGGAGCCCGGACTGCCGTATCCGGGTCGACATTGCCTCGGCGGCCTCGCTCGCCATCCTCAAGGAGGAGTTGATTCGCTCGGTGTTCCTCTGCAGCAGGCTGCTGGCCTCTTGCAGCTTTTTGCGTTCCGTCCCATCGCGCCATTCGCGCGTGGCGCGCTCGACGTACCCCTCCTGCACTCGGGACAGCTCGGCCTGACCCCGGCTGTCAGTGCTCGCTTTCTCGGTCATCTCCGCCAACCTCATGCCCGTGCCACCACTCTGCGGCTCGCTTGAGCCGGCCCAGACCGGGCTCGGGTCGAGCGCAAACAAGAGGAAGAACATCGTGGCGTGGAGACGTCGCCGGCGGGTCTTCACTTGACGTTACTGATCCTCTCCTGTATCGCATCGAGCCGGGCCGCAAGCTCTTTGAGCTGGCTGGCGAGATTGTCCGATAGCTCGCGCATGGTGTCGGCCAGCTTGGCCGAATTTTCCCTCACTTGCTGGCTTGCCGCCGCGACCTTCCGTAAGCTATTCGTGTTCGCGACGTTCATCTCGTGATTCAGCGACCCCAGTTGCGCGGTCTGAAGCATGAATTTACGCGCTGCCGCCAGATCACCCGCCAGGGAATCCAAGGCTTTCTGCATGTCCTCTCTGGCCGTCGCGATCGACGTCTGCGTTTCCCGTCTGGTCACCCCGACCGAATCGGAGAGCTTGCGCAGCTCGGCGTCCAGTGCGGCGAGCGTGGTCCGAAGGGTTTCTTGCTGTTCGAGGGAACGGAAGGTGATGCTCTCGGGCGCCTTGGGCACGTCCGCCCTATGCACGAAGCTTACCACCGTCGGCACGGACACGCGGACGGCCGGGCCGCCGGAAGGGGAGGCGATGTACCGTGCCCAGGCTTCCCCGGGACTGTCACCGGGCAGGACGACCAGGTGGCCATCCCCGGCATCGAGAAAGGCCAGCGCTCCTTCGTTGCCAGACTGGCGAATGGTGTCCTGGATAGCCCCGGAGTGCGGTGCCAGAGCGCGATCCCGATTCTTGATC
>QHSC01000178.1 GCA_003220345.1 Candidatus Rokuibacteriota bacterium
CCACGAGGCCCGCGATGATGCCCCCGAGCGAGAACCCGGCCAGGTCGAACGAGGTCGGCGGCGGCAGGAGAGCGCTCACTCCCGATGCCACGAGATCGGCGAGGCCGTCGGCCGTATGCGGCTCGCGGGGCGCGTCCGAGTCGCCGTAGCCCGGCATGTCGGGCACCAGGACCCGAAATCGCGCGGCCAGGGGCAGCACGTTTCGGATCCAGTGGGTCCACGAGCCGCTCGCGCCGTGCAGCAGCACGAGCGGCGGACCTTCTCCCCAGATCCGCCACACCATGGCGCCGGCCTCGCAGGGAATGACGGCCCGTGTCCCGAGTGATTCGATGTGCGCGACGAAGTCGGCGCTGGTGGCATCGGCTGTCATGTGATCGGTGTCTCAGACTACTAGAATTCCGGAAGCGGGCGGTTGTGAAACGATCGGCCGGAGAAGGCTTGACAGCTCGCGCCGCGCTCACTCATAATCACGCATCATGCATCCGCGGTTCAAGCGCACCACCGAGAAGAACCAGCTGGGGTCCCGCACCACGGGACGCCCAGCGATGGCAGTGGCGCGCGCCCGAGGAGCCTGCTAACCAGCACTGACGACGTTCTCGAATCGACGAGGCCCGCGACCACCCAGGTCGCGGGCCTTTTTTGTTTCGAGGGCAAGAGAGGAGACATCACGTCATGTCAGCACAGAGACTCAGCGTCGCCGTCATCGGAGCGACCGGCATCGCGGGCCAGCAGTTCCTGGCCTGCCTGGCCCGACATCCCTGGTTCAAGATCACCGCCCTGGCGGGCTCGCCGCGCAGCGCGGGCAAGCCCTATGGTGAGGGGATCAAGTCCCCGAACGGCGCCACCGGCTGGTGGGCCGAAGGCAACGTGCCCGATGAGTTCACGGGCATGGTCATTCAAGACAGTGAGAGATTCGATCCCGGCTCCGTCGATCTCATCTTCTCGGCTGTGGAATCCGACGTGGCCAAGATGCTCGAGCCAAGGTACGCTGCGGTGACGCCCGTGGTCTCCGCCGCCTCGACCTTCCGCATGGAAGCCGACTCGCCCCTCCTCATCCCCGGGGTGAACTCCGACCACGCTCCCCTCGTGAAGGAGATGGCCGAGCGACGCGGCTGGAAGGGCTTTGTCACGGCGATCCCCAATTGCCACACCACCGGCATGGCGATCGCGCTCGCCCCGCTCCACAAGGCCTTTGGTCTCAAGACGGTATTCATGACCTCGATGGCCGCGGTGTCGGGCGCGGGCCGCTCGGGCGGCGTGCTGGGGCTCGACGTCACGGACAACGTCATCCCCTACATCGTGGGCGAGGAGGAAAAGGTGCCGCGCGAGCTGGCGAAGATCTTCGGCGTGTTCACGGGAGGCGGCGTGACGTCCGCCCCGCTGGCCGTGAGCTGCACCTGCACCCGCGTCAGCGTGCTCGAGGGCCACACGGAGGCCGTCTTCGCGGATCTCGGCATGCCCGCCACCGTCGACGAGGTGAAGGCGGCCATGCGTGACTTCGCGCCCACGGAGCTGGGCGGTCTGCCCACCGCTCCCGAAGGTGCCCGGCTGATTCACGTGCACGACGATCCGTTCCGGCCGCAGCCGCGGCTGGATCGCGACCGCGGCGAGGGCATGGTCACCACGGTGGGTCGGGTACGCAAGGATGCGGCGCTGTCGAACGGCGTCAAGTTCGTGCTCGTCAGCCACAACACGAAGATGGGCGCGGCCAAGGGCGCGGTGCTCGTGGCGGAGCTGTTGAGATCACAAGGCCTGATCTGAGAGGCGCGCCGCCGAGAGAGGATCGGATAGAGTACGGGCATGGCTGGCGGCCAGGCCGTGCGTCCGCAGAGAGGCCGGACGATGCGGCGGGTCCTTCTCGTCCTGCTCCTGCCCGCGCTCGCGGGAATGGTGGCTTCGGTGCTCGCGCGCTCGGGAGCTTTCGAGCACGCGGCGCTGCGCGAGCTGGCGCCGCTCCTCGCCATCCTTGGCATGCCGCTGCTGTGGTTGTGGATTTCCTGGGGCGTCGCTTACGCGGGCGGCTGGCACGATCTGGCGAAGGCCTATCCGTTGCAAGGCGAGATCCCCGTCGCCCATCGATGGAGGTTCCAGTCCATCCAGATGGGGCTCTCGAGCTACCGGAACTCGATCCACGTCGCCGCCGACTCACGCAGGATCTGCTTCTGGCCCATGGTCCTCTTTCGCGCGGGCAACCGGCCCATCTGCGTTCCGTGGCCCGATATCACCGTCTCTCCCGCCAAGGTCCTGTGGCTGCCCATGGTCAGGCTCCACTTCGCCCGAGTTCCTCAGCACGATATCCTGATCAGGAGGTCTCTGGCGGCCAAGATCCGCGGTGCCTTCGGTGACGCATGGCCGGTCGGCTGAACGCTGCCCGCCTCGCCCCTCTGGTGATCTGGCTAGGCACCTGCGCCTCCGCCGCGCACGCGCAGGACGTCGCGCCGGCGCTCGTCGGCAGGTGGGACGCGGTGGCGCGTTCGGCGGGAGGAATCGGGCAGATCATCGAGTTCCGAGCCGACGGGTCGATGACGCACTGGTACGCGGCGATGGTGGAGTTCACCTATGTCGTCCAGGGCCCCCTCCTGATCACGTCGTTCACGCCCGCGACCGGCGGGCCGGTGGAGCAGACGACCACCGAGATCCGCTTCGAGGGAAACTTACTGATCCAGAAGAGCACGGGGTCAGGCCTCGAGACCCGGATGGATCGGAAGCGCTCCGGCGGTCCGCAAGACCCGCCCATCGTGGGTGTCTGGTCATATCCGCACGACACCGGGAGGACCGCGTTCATGCTGTACACCGCCGACGGCCGACTGATCTTCCGCCTCCCCATACGCGCGGACCGCGGGCGGTGGAGTGTGTCGGGCGATCAGCTGACGCTGGGTCCCATGCCGGCGACGACACGCGTCACCTACCGCGCGGAGGGCGATCAGCTCGTGCTCATCGACGACCAGGGCAAGCAGGTGGCATACACGCGCACCGAGCTGGTCGAGTTCCAGTAGCAGCCTGCTGAAAAAGTCCCATCTGCGGGAGTGGCGCCCTCGCCCGCAGGGTCGACGTGGAGAGACTACGGCTCCTACCTTCCGGCCAACGCTCTGCTACACTCCGCCCAGCTTTTCAGGAGGTCTCCTGCATGGATCCTAGCTGCTCCAGGCCTCCTATCCAGTCAAACGCAGACTCCTAGACCGCCTGCTCGGAGGACCAGTGATAGAGCGCAGAAGCTTCATGGCGGTGATGGCAGGCGGCCTCCTCGCCGCGCCGCTCGCCGCCCAGGCGCAGACAGCGGGGAAGGTGTACCTGGTAGGCATATTGTCCGCCGCGAACCCCCGCTCCGCGTCCATCTACCAGGCCTTTGAGCAGCGACTGCGAGAGCTGGGCTACGTCGAGGGTCAGAACCTCGCCATCGAGTTCCGGTACGCGGAGGGAAAGGTCGATCGTCTCCCCGGCTTGGCCGCCGAACTGGTTCGTCTCAACGTGAATGTCATCGTTGCCGCCACTGATCCCGCGACTCGTGCTGCCAAGGGAGCAACTACGAGCATCCCCATCGTCATGTTGGCGATCAACTACGATCCGATTACGCTCGGCTACATTGCCAGTCTCGCTCGGCCGGGCGCGAACGTCACAGGGCTCTTCTTTCAGCACCGCGAGTTGACGGCCAAACGGTTCGGGCTGTTCAAGGAGATGCTGCCTACGGCCAGCCGCGTCGCCGTCCTCTCCGACTCTGAGACGGTTGACCAGCTCAAGGAGGTGGAAGCGGCAAATCGGTCAGTGGGTCTCAAGCTTCAGCCGTTGGAGATGCGAAATCCTCCGTACGACTTCGAGAGCGTGTTCCGTGTCGCGATGCGGTCCGGTGCCGAGGCGCTCTTCGTATTGGAGTCTGCGTTCATCTTCCGCGAGCGCACGCAAATCGCGCAGCTTGGTCTGAAGCACCGGCTTCCGACGAGCTTCGCGTTCCAGGAGTATGTGCAAGCTGGTGGCCTGACCTCTTACGGTGTGAACTTCTTGGACATGTGGCGCCGCGCCGCTGAGTACGCCGACAAGGTCCTCAAGGGCGCTAAGCCCCCCGACCTCCCCGTCGAGCGGCCCACAAAGTTCGAGCTGGTCATCAACGTCAAGACCGCCAAGACGATCGGGCTGACGATCCCTCAATCGCTGCTGGGGCGGGCGGACGAAGTGATCCAGTAGGCGATTCGAGCACACTGGAGAAGCGCACCAACGATCGAACGTTGACCAGCCAGAT
>QHSC01000179.1 GCA_003220345.1 Candidatus Rokuibacteriota bacterium
AGGTAGTGCCGCGCCGGCCGACCGCGTCCGCATCTGCTCCTGGAGATAGCGCACGGAGACCCGGCTCAGGGGCACCGAGTCCGGCGCGAGGCCGTCGGGATTCTTGTACTCGAACGGAGCATCGCGACCGCCGAAGTGCCGGGTCACCACCAGTCGCCGCCACTGGATGACCTCGGCGTCGGTCGACGAGAGCTTCTCGGGAGTGTCGTAGCGCTGGTTGATCATCACGCGCTCGTCCTGGCGCGAGAAGTTGTACTCGATGATCCACCGGTGCAGCACCGCGTAGGTGACGCGCTCCCAGAGCCGCCCGATCGCGCTCTTGGGCCGCGTGCAGTGATAGTACCAGACGCGGGTCCGGTGTTCCTCGACGGGCACGCACATGCGGGTATAGAGATCCCAGCCGAACTCGGCGCGGAACATGCCGGGCAGGTGGTGGCCGCCGCACCACCGCGCGGAGCGCGGCGGAGGGATGTGGCGGCGCGCCCGCTCCGCGAGAGGCCGGGTCAGCCAGGTCCAGAGCCGGCGGTAGGTCGTCTTGGGCCACTTGCGGCCGTCGGGATAGAGATCCTGGAGCGGGTTCTGGCGCACGTAGTTGCTCTCGGCGACGTCGCCGCCGAAGCCGTTGCCCACGAAGATGGGGTGCTCACCCTGGGCGCCGCGCGCGATGAACCCGTTGCGCGCGACCACGAGGGCGTTGCGGTGCACGTAGTTGACGTGGGAGTCCATCGAGTTCTCGAGGGCGACCTCCCAGTTGCATCGCCATTCGACCTGGCCCACGAGGACGAGGGTCTCCTCGTCGAAGAACTCCTCGGGCACGTCCTCCTCGATGGGAGCGGGTGCGCCCTCCCCGATCCACACGAAGACGAGGCCCTTGAGCGTCCGGGTCGGGTAGGCCTTGGCCTCGGTGCCGGCCTTGCCGCACACGCCCGAGCCCGGCCCTTCCGAGAGGACCATGACGTTCTTCCCGGACTCGTCGTACACCCAGCCGTGGTACGGGCAGGCCACGGTGCCGCGATAGTGGCAATCACCTTCGCTGAGGCGCGCGCCCCGGTGCGGGCAGACGTCCTGGACGGCGACCACGTCCCCCTGGGCGCCCCGGAAGAGGCAGATCTCCTCGCCGAGCATCGAGACCTTCACCGGCTTGCGCCAGCCGACCTTGCGGTCTGCGAGGGCGGGGTACCAGTAGTTGCGCAGCCCGAGCGTGGGGATCAGGGGCCGGATGTCACCGCTGAGCTTCGGAACCGCCCCGTTGGTCGTGTGCTCATCCGCTACGTGCAGGCGGGGCGTCGATTGTGAAGTGGGTGTCGGCACGCCGGCCTCCTCTTGCCTCTCAGGGCTGGAACAGGGCGAAGCACTCGTTGGAGTTGCCGCCTGCAAACGCCTGGCCAACCCTAGTGCGCGCGCCCGCGAGTTGTCAAGCGGATCGGCCGCCCTGCCCTCTGCTATACTCACCGCCGTTCCATGCGAACGAAGAGAGGCCGCGTCCAACCGCCACCGTGTCGCGACGCGGGTCGCGGAGCGTCATGACCGAGGCGATCGACGTCCACACGCACATCTTTGCCCCGGGCTGGCCGGACTTCGCGGCCCGCTTTGGCGGCGACCGGTGGCCGCGGCTCGAGGGCGATCCGGCCACGGGCTGCAAGCTCTACCTCGGCGCGACCTTCAACCGGAATCTCACGCCACATGCCTTCGACCCCGCGCGCCGCATCGAGGACATGGACCGGACGGGCGTGGCCGTACAGCTCCTCTCGCCGGCTCCGCCGACGTTCTGCTACTGGGCGCCCCCCGACGCCGCCGCGGAGTGGCACCGCCTGCAGAACGACGTCATCGCCGAGATCGTCGCGCGGCATCCCAGGCGCTTTCTCGGCGCGGGCGGGCTTCCCCTCCAGGCGCCAGACCTTGCCGTGAAGGAGCTGGAGCGCGTGGCGACGACGCTCCGCTTCCCCGCCGTGGAAGTGGCGGGCAACGTCGACGGGCGCGATCTCGACGACGCGAGCCTGCGCCCGGTGTGGACGGCCGCGGCGGCCCTGGGCGTGGCCGTGCTCGTCCACCCCCAGGCGCCGATCCTCGGGGACGCGCGCTTCCGCGCGGACAACCTGACCCAGGTCGCCGGCTTTCCCCTCGAGACCGCGCTCTGCATGACCCGCGTGATCTTCGGCGGCGTGCTCGAGCGCTGGCCCGCCATCCGCTGGTGCTTCGCCCACGGCGGCGGCGCCTTTCCGTACATCCTGCCCCGCCTCGACAAGGGATGGCACGTGGCCGACGCCGCGCGCGCCGCGATCCCCGAGCCCCCGAGCCATTACGTCCGCCGCGTGTGGATCGACTCCCTGACGCACTCGCCCCGCGTGCTCCGGTTCGCCCTCGAGACGTTCGGGAGCGAGCGGATCGTCCTGGGCAGCGACTATCCCTTCAAGCTGGGCGTGGACGACCCGGTGGCGGAGCTCGCGCCACTCGATCTCGACGCGGCGACCCGCCGGCGGCTGACCACCGACAATGCGCGAGAGTTCCTCGGCCTCCACCGTGTGTAGCGACTCGGGAGAGGACATTCGTGGCAGATCAACGCGAGCGATGCCCCGACTTGACACGGCCAAACGTGCCCTCTAGAGTCCGGCCACTGCCCGTCCCCAGCGGGCCGACCATCGAGGAGGTTTCCATGCGAGGAAGTCGCCGTCAGTTCATTGCCGCCACCGCCGGGGGCCTCGCGGGCATCCTGGCCGCCCGGATCCCGCCCGCGCTCGGGCAGACGCGGGAGATCTCCTACCTGTGCTGGAACAACTTCGCGCCGCTCTCGGACAAGAAGCTGGCCGAGATCGGGCCGCGGTTCACCAAGGACACGGGCATCAAGATCCGTATCAACCACATCGCGGCGCCCCAGCAGGCGGCCAAGTACGCCAGCGAGGTGCAGTCGCAGGCCGGCCATGACCTCGTCGAGATGCGCATGCACGTGCCCTGGCTCTACGAGCCCCAGCTCATCGACGTCTCTGATCTCGTGGCCGACCTGGAGAAGAAGTACGGCAAGGTGGTCTCGGCGGGGTACGAGGCCGCGCACGTCAAGGGCGTGTGGCGGGCGGTGCCGCAGTACCACACCGTCTTCATCGCCGCCTATCGCGAGGACCTCTTCAAGAAAGCGGGGCTCAAGACGCCCGATACCTGGGAGGATCTCTACAAGGTGGGCCGCGAGCTGAAGAAGATGGGCAATCCGGTAGGCATCCCCATCAGCCAGAACTTCGACTCGATCTCTACGGGCTCCGCGGTCATGTGGTGCTACGGGGCCCGGGAGATCGACAAGGACGGCAAGACGGTCAAGATCAACTCCGCCCAGACGGCCGAGGTGATCGAGTGGTACAAGAAGATGTACCGCGACTGCATGGAGCCCGAGGTCCTCTCGTGGACGGACGCCAGCAACAACGAGTCGCTCCAGCAGGGGAAGGCGGGCTGGATCCACAATCCCGTCAGCGCGTACATCGTGGCCCGCGACCAGAAGCTCGTCACCGCGGACAGCATCAACCACCACCAGAGCCTGGCGGGGCCGTCGGGCCGCCACGACGTCGATGCCCCGCGCTCCATCGGCATCTGGAAGTTCTCCAAGAACGTCGAGCCCGCCAAGGAGTGGATCCGCTACCTGCTCGGCAAGAAGGACGTGTACGACGAGTACATCATGTCGGGAGGCGGGTTCAACCAGCCCGCCTTCACCAAGCTCCAGGACCATCCCGTCCTCAAGACCGATCCCAAGCTCGCCGTGCTCAGGGGTGAAGGAGTGCAGTACCACACCTACGGCTGGCCCGCGCCAGCCTCGGACAAGGTGCAGCTCATCACCAACTCGTTCATTCTCCCCAACATGATCGCCAAGGCGGTGACGGGCACCTCGACGAAGGACGCCATCGCCTGGGCGGAGAACGAGATGAAGAAGGTGATGGCGGGCTAGGCGTTCAGGGCCGCGTTCCGTGGCCCCTCTCGCCGAGGCGACGGTGCGCGTGGATTGCGCGGCGAGGCTGGGTCCCCTCCGCAGGATCTGGACGAGCTTCGGCTACGACGAGATCAACTGGACCTCGACGCCCGCGGGCAAGCGCGCGCTGCGGGTCATCGGAGAGTTCGCCGAGCAGCCCTACTACGTCCGCTCCCACTACATCTTCAACAGCGGCATCGGCTGGTCCCTGCCGCACTGGGGCGCGGGCAACGTCTACCACGAGGACGCCGCCGGCCGGCCCTTCTACGATTTCGCCATCGCCGATCGCGTGTACGACGCGGTGGTCGAGGCGGGTCTACGGCCCCTCGTGGAGCTCGCTTTCACCCCGCGTGCCCTCGTGCCCGACGACGCGGAGGCGCGCTTCCGCTATGAGCCGAGCCCGACGCAGTGGAGCCCGTACGAGGCGGGGCTCTGGTCGTTTCCTCCCAAGGACTACGGGAAATGGGCGGGGCTCGTCCGGGCCCTCGTCGAGCACTGCGTGGCCCGGTACGGCGCGGCGCACGTCCGGGGCTGGCTGTGGGAACTGTGGAACGAGCCGGATATTCTCTACTGGCGCGGGACGCCCGAGGAGTTCCACGCGCTCTACGACGTGACGGCGGCGGCCGTGAAGGCGGCGCTGCCCGAGGCCGCGGTGGGCGGCCCCACCACCACGGGCGATCTCGGCCCCGGAAGACGGGGTAACGAATTCCTCCGCGGGTTTCTTGCTCACTGCGCGAAAACCTCTGCGCCCCTCGACTTCGTTTCCTTTCACACCAAAGGGGCGCGCTTCGACCCGTGGCGGGTCTATGGGCCACTGGGCGGCCCCGCCCCGCGGAAGCAATCTCCCTCGAGCCTCAAGATGCTGCGCGAGGTGCGGGCGGCCCTGGACGCCGTGGCGGCCCATCCCAGGTTTCGCGGTCTTCCGTGCATCGTGGACGAGTGCGACGCCTCGGTACCCGCGCACTGGGGCGTCTACGACAACGCGAACTTCGCCTACCGGAACAGCGAATACTTCCCGGTCTTCCAGTGCAAGCTCATGAAGAAGCTCCTGGATTTGAGCGAGCGGAGCGGGGCCCACGTCGACCAGGCGACGACCTGGAGCTTCTACTTCGAGGGCGAGCGCTTCTTCGAGGGCACCCGGAGCCTCTTCACGGCGCAGGGGGTGGAGAAGCCCGTCCTGAACGCCTATCGGATGCTCGCCCGGCTTGGCGATGTCCGGCTGGGCGTCCAGTCGAGTCATGCCTGGCCCCTCGACAGGCTCGACGACGCCGAGGAGGGAATGCCCGAGGAGATCGACGCGCTGGCCACGTTCAATGGTCGAGATTGCGTCACCGTGCTCGCGTGGCGGCACGCCGACGACCAGTACGCGATCGACACGGGAGAGACGGATGTCACCCTTCGGGTCGAGCGCTTGCCCTTCGAGGCCAGCCGCGTCCAGCTCCGCCACTGGCGCATCGACGGGCGCCACAGCAACAGTCACGCCGCCTGGACGGGGCTGGGGGCGCCTCAGGATCCTTCCGAGGCCCAGCTGCGCTCCATCAAGGAGCGCCAGGGCCTCGAGCTGTTCGAGCCGGAGCGGGAGTTGGCGGTCCGAGACGGCGCCCTCGTCGCGCGGATTCCTTTTCCGCTCCCCAGCGTATCCCTGATCGAGATTCGATCGCTCCCATGATGCATCCCGAAAGAAAGAACTGGTCCGACTACTCGTCAAAGACGGTCATGAGCTCCTGGCTAGGCCGCGCCCCTAACCGGCGCACGCCCGAGGAGCTCCGGGCGGTGCGCGGCGTCGTCGCGGTGATCATCACCAGATGTCCCCCACAGTGAATCCGTCGGGGAACGGATCGTCGGGGTCGACGACATAGCTCGCGAACCCGGTGATCCACGCCTGGCCGCTCAGCGTCGGCACGACTGCCGGATACTGGCCGACCGTTGTCTCGGCGACGAGGCGGCCCGTGAAGACCGTGCCGAGAATGCCTTCGTGGCGGAAGTCCTCGTTCAGGCGGAGCCGGCCGCGCGCGTGCAGCGTGGCCATGCGCGCGCACGTGCCGGTACCGCACGGTGAGCGATCGATCACCCCGGTCCAGGTCGATGGGCGACTCCAGTCAAACGGGCCCGTGGAGACCGTGACGACGTTCTTCATGTCGGCATCGGCGCGCGACGGCGGCCCAGAGAGCTGCGCGATTGTGATGCCAGCGAACCCCGGCTCCTCGGGATGCGTCACCGGGAGCTGCTCGCGCGCCGCCGCCTTGATCATCTCGGTGATGCGCACGATGTCTCGTCCCTCGTCTGGCGTCAGCTTCAAGCCCAAGGCGGTGGCATCGGCGATTGCGTAGAACATCCCGCCGTACGCGACGTCCACCGTCACCGTCCCGAGCTGCGGCACTTCGATCTCGCGATCGAGGTAGACGGCAAAGGCGGGGACGTTCCGAAAGGTGACACTCGTCACCTTGCCGCGGGCGCACGCGGCGCGCACGCGGATCAAGCCGGCGGGCGCCTCCAGTGTCAGCTCCGTCACTGGCTCGTGCATCGGCACGATACCTGTCTCGAGCAGCACGGTGGCGGTGCAGATCGTGTTCGTGCCTGACATCCCCGGATATTCGACGTGCTCCATGATCACGAAGCCCGCGTCCGCGTCGGGGTGGGTGGGAGCCAAGAGTAGGTTGCAGTTCGCGGCGGGATAGCCTCGGGGCTCGCGCAGCATGCAGCGGCGCAGGGCGTCGCCATGCGCCTCCAGGTGGCGCATCTTCTCGAGGATTGTGGTGCCGGGCACGTCCAGGACGCCGCCGACGATGACGCGGCCGGGCTCGCCGGCGGCGTGCGCATCGACGGCCTGGATCATTCGTGCCAGACGCATGGCGCCCATCGTACCTCATGCACCCGTCGCACGGGGGCGCACCAGGAAGGTCTCGGCGGGCTCCCCGGCGGCGAGCCGGGCGAAGCGGCGCTTCATCCCGTTGACCGGGCGAGGTAGCGACCGACGTCGCGGTCGCTGCACTGCTGGCCGGGGGCGAGCCTGAAGCCGCGCTGCGCGTAGGCATCCCCGCCTCCGACGCCGCACAGGTGGATGATCGCGGCCGGATCCTGCTTCTGCCGGAGCGTGGCGGTGACGATTCGTCGGCACTCCAGGGTGCGCGAGACGTCACGATCGAGAAGCGCGGTGGTCAGCTCGGTCAGCGGGTATTGTCAAATGGCGCCGAGTAAGCGGTTCAGAGCTTCGGCAGTTTGCTCGGGAACTTCTTCCGGGAAAAAGTGTCCGGCATTGGGGGGGGCGTCCTTGAACATCATCGCTCCACGCTTACCAAAGCGCGATTGGTCCAGATTCCTCACCGGAGGCGAGCAGCCTGAGCCTC
>QHSC01000060.1 GCA_003220345.1 Candidatus Rokuibacteriota bacterium
CGATCGCTAGCGAGCGCTTGTAGAGCGGCTAGGCCGGCTGGGTAGCGCCCTTCCGGCGGTTGAAGCGGATCTTGTAGTAGGTGACCCAGATGAAGATGAGCGGCGTGCCGATGATCGTCGGCCAGAGCCACTTGGCCGTGAGGGGAAGGAAGGTGAAGTTGACCACGGAGAATGCCGTGACCACCGCGATGTACGAGGCGATCATGCTGGTCATGTGGTGGTACCACCAGGCGTTCCGGTCCGTGGGCGGTCTCACGAACGCCAGAATGTCGCGCACGGCGAGAAAGAGGCCAACGATCCCCAGCACGATGGCCACGACACCGAGCCGCTGCCACGTGGGCGAGGGCCGGAGAATGCCCATCACGACCAGGGCCGAGCTGGCCAGGAGCGTCAGCACGGCGGCGATCCAGTCGAAGGTCGTCGCTCCCCGCCCAAGCTCGGGGCGCTTGCGATAGAGCACGCGGTAGCCGGAAAGCGCCGCGTAGAAGCTGAACACGGCCACGAGCACGAGGAAGACGCGCGATCGCCAGTAGCCCACCCCGAGGGCCGTCACCGCGACGACGGTCATGGCCCAGAAGTAGATCTTGCCCCAGCGCCGGTGCGCGGGACCGCCCTTGACGGTCAGGAGCGCGCCGGGCGCCACGAGCAGGGCGACGGTGCCCGCCAGCACATGGATCCAGAGCACGACGCGTATCACCGTGTCCACGAGTGCCTCCTTCAGCGGCTCTTCGCTCGTCTGGCCGGACGGCGTCGCAGCCGTCCGAGCGCCGCGAGCGTTTCGTCGCTCCAGCGCAGGAGCGCGCCGGCGCGGTGCTGTCCGAAGCGAAGCGTCATGAGCCAGTACGGCAGGTCTGGATGCGCCCGTCGCTCGTGCCGTAGCCGGCGCTCCACGTCCGCGTAGTCCCGCCGGAGCGCCTGCTGCTTCTCGCGAAACCGCTCCAGGTGCCGGATGCTCTCCTCGAGGGGCCGCCGGCGCCCGAAGAAGAGCTTGAGGAGCAGCTCGCTCCGGAAGCTCTCGTCGCGCGCGGGGGCGGTCAACCAGGCGCCGAGCCGTTCCTGGCCTTCCGCCGTGATCGAGTACACCTGGCGGTCGGGCTTGCCCTTCTGTCGCTCCAGGCGGCGCTCGACCAGGCCCTGCGACGCGAGGTGGGCCAGGATCGGGTAGATCTGCCCATAGCTCTCGCTCCAGAAATGGGCGACGCTGCCCTCGATGCGCTTCTTGAGATCGTAGCCCGAGCCGGGTCCGAGGGCGAGCATACCCAGGACCGCGTACTCGGTGGTGCCCCCCTTGGGCGCCATATATCTATAAGATGCACATCGGCGAGATATGATCAACTGCTTTTCGAGCTGAAGCGTGTCGACGAGCGGTAGCGAGACGCACGATGAGGCGAGGGCTGAATAGACCCTTTGCTAAGATGACGGGCAGCATGACGAGCCCGGCCGTCGAGCTGCGCCGCCTGACCAAGCTCTACCGCGAGGGCGAGACCGAGCGGGTGGTCTTCCGCGACGTCACGGCCACCGTGAAGGCGGGCGAGATCGCCGTCCTCATCGGCCGGAGCGGCTCCGGCAAGTCCACCCTGCTCAACCTCATCAGCGGCATCGACCTGCCGACCTCGGGCTCCGTCCTCGTGGCGGGCACGGACCTGGGCGCGCTCTCCGAGCGCGACCGCACGCTCTTCCGTCGCGAGCACATCGGCTTCGTCTTCCAGTTCTTCAACCTGATCCCCATGCTGACGGTGGAGGAGAACGTGCTCCTCCCCCTCGAGCTCTGTGGCCGCGCCGACGCCGCGGGCCGCCGGCGCGCGGGCGATCTCCTGGCTCATGTTGGCCTGGCCGATCGTCTCGCCAGCTATCCCGATCTGCTCTCCGGAGGCGAGCAGCAGCGACTGGCCATCGCGCGGGCGCTCGCGCACGACCCGCCGCTCGTCCTGGCTGATGAGCCGACGGGCAATCTCGACGCCGATACCGCCGCCCAGGTCCTGAGCCTGTTCGACGGGCTGGTCCGGGAGCAGGGCAAGACCGTGGTCATGGTCACGCACAGCCGAGAAGTAGTGGGGGTGGCGGATCGCGTCTTCACCGTCCAGCACGGGCAGCTCGTGGAGCCCTCGTCCGCGGCGCCGTCATGAGTCGCCTGCTCTGGCGCGCGAGCCTCCGGCACCTGCTGAGGCATCCGTGGCAAATCGGGCTCTCCGTGCTCGGCATCGCCCTCGGCGTCGCCGTGGCCGTGTCCATCCATCTCGCCAACGACAGCGCGCGGCGCGCCTTCGACCTCGCCACCGAGGCCGTCACCGGCCGCGCCACGCATCAGATCGTGGGCGGGCCGTCGGGGCTGGCCGAGTCCGTATACCGCGACCTCCGCGTGGGGCTCGGGACCAGACGCGCGGCGCCCATCGTCGAGGGGGATGCTGCGGCCGCTGACTTCCCCGGGCGCACCTTTCATCTCCTCGGCGTCGATCCATTCGCGGAGGAGCCCTTCCGGCCGCACCTGACGGCGCGCCGTCAGGCTCTCGGCGGGCGCGCGCCCGCCGACGCCCTCGCCGATCTCGTGGCGCGGCCGGGCACGGCCTTCATCTCGAGCGCAACCGCGGCGGCGCTCGGCCTCAGATCCGGCGATACCCTCGCCCTGAGACTGCGCGGAGGCCGGCGCGAGGTCCGGCTCGTGGGGCTCATCGAGCCGGCCGACGCGCTCTCCGCTCGCGCGCTCGACTCGCTGCTCGTCACCGACATCGCCACCGCCCAGGAGCTGCTCGACGCGCCCGGCCGGCTCTCGCGCATCGATCTGATCGTCCCCGACGACGCGAGCGGGGAAGCGCTCCTCGGGCGCATCGCCCGCGCGCTTCCCGCCGGCGCCGAGCTCACCCGCGCGGGAGCGCGCGCGGACGCGGCGGCGCAGATGACGCGCGCCTTCGCCCTCAACCTGACCGCGCTGTCCCTTCTCGCCCTCGTCGTCGGCATGTTCCTCATCTACAACACCATGACCTTCTCGGTGGTCCAGCGCCGCCCGCTCATCGGCATGCTCCGGGCGCTGGGCGTCACGCGCGGAGAGATCTTCACCCTCGTGATGGTCGAGGCTCTCGTCATCGGGGCCATCGGCACCGCGGCGGGGCTCGCCCTCGGCATCGTCATGGCCCAAGGGCTGCTCCGGCTCGTCACGCGCACCATCAACGACCTCTATTTCGTGCTCTCGGTCCGGGAGGTCATCCTGACCCCGCTCGCTCTCGTGATGAGCGCCGTCCTGGGGCTGGGTGCCACACTCGCCGCCGCGCTCGCTCCCGCCCTGGAGGCGACGGGCGCGCGCCCGCGCGAGGTCCTGACCCGCTCGCGCCTCGACGCGCGCACTCGCCGGGCCGTGCCGGCCGCCGCCTGGTCCGGGACGGCGCTCCTCGCCGCCGGCGGAGCGCTGCTCCTGCTCCCCGACGCGGGGGTGGGCCTGGGCTTTCTCGCGCTCTTCCTCGTGCTGATCGGCTGCGCTCTCCTCACGCCCGCCGCGGCCATCGGTCTCCTGAGCATCCTGGGTCCGATGGCCGGCCGCAGCTTCGGGCTCCTCGGACGCATGGCCGCCCGGGGTATCACCAGCTCGCTCTCGCGGACGGCGGTGGCCATCGCCGCGCTCATGATCGCGGTCTCGACCACGGTGGGCGTGGGCATCATGATCTCGAGCTTCCGCGAAGCGGTGGTCCAGTGGCTCGACGGCACGCTGCGCGCCGACGTCTACGTCTCCCCGCCGAGCCTCGTGGGAAGCCGCCCGGACGCCACCCTCGACCCCGAGGTGATCCGGCGTCTCTCGCGGGCGCCCGGGGTGGCAAGCGCCAGCACCTCGCGCGGCGCCATCGTGCCGGGACCGCGCGGGCCTGTCCAGGTCGTGGCCATCGGCCTCGAACCCGGTCGCGTGCCCGGCTTCAGGCTCCGCCAGGGACGGCCGGAGACCGTGTGGCCCGCCTTCGCGCGGGGCGAGGTGATCGTCTCGGAGCCCTACGCCTATCGACACCGCGCGCGCGTGGGAAGCCTGGTGCGCCTGCGCACCGACGAGGGCGAGCAAGACTTCCGCGTGGCGGGGATCTTCTATGACTACGGCTCGAGCGCGGGCGTGGTCATCATGCACCGCGCGACGTACGACCGGTGGTGGGCCGATCGTGCCGTCTCCTCCCTCGGTCTCTACGCTGCGCCGGGCATGGACGGGAGCGCACTCGTCGAGACGCTCCAGCGCGAGAGCGCGGGCGGTCCCGACGTGGTCATTCGCTCGAACCGCGCCCTCCGCGACGCCTCGCTCGAGATCTTCGACCGCACCTTCGCCATCACCGGCGTGCTGCGGCTTCTCACGGGCGTCGTGGCTTTCATCGGCGTGCTCTCGGCGCTGATGGCGCTGCAGCTCGAGCGCATGCGCGAGATCGGCGTGCTCCGCGCGCTCGGGCTCACCCCTGGCCAGGTGTGGGGCATGGTGACGACCGAGACAGGTCTCATGGGACTGATCGCCGGCCTCCTGGCCATGCCAGTGGGCATCCTGCTCGCCGCCGTCCTCGTCTTCGCGATCAATCGCCGCTCCTTCGGCTGGACCATGCCCGTCGACGTGCAGCCGACCATGCTCCTCCAGGGCCTGGCCCTGGCCGTGGGCGCGGCGCTCCTCGCCGGCCTCTACCCGGCGCGGCGGATGGCCCGGGCCCAGGCCGCGGAGGCATTGCGCGATGAGTAGGCGCGCGGGCGTCGTCTGGACGCTGCTGGTCGCTCTCGCGCTGACCGGAGGCGTCTTGACCATCAGAGGCGAGCGGCGCGCGCCCATCGCGGCGCACCTGACGGTGGCCGAGGCGCTCTCCGCGGGCGATCTCACCGGCTTCGCGCGCGCGGAAGCGCCGCGTGCCTTCGCCTTTCCGCGCGACCACGGACCGCATCCCGCTTTCCGCACCGAGTGGTGGTACTGGACGGGCAATCTCGCCACGCCCGACGGGCGCCGCTTCGGCTTCCAGCTCACCTTCTTCAGAACCGCGCTCACCCCCGAGGCGCCGCCGCGCGGCTCGGCGTGGGGCGCCCACCAGGTCTATCTCGCCCACTTCGCCGTCACCGACGTCGCGGGCCGCCGCTTCGGGGCCTGGAGCCGCACCGAGCGCTTGGCCCTGGGGCTGGCCGGCGCCGAGCCCGAGCCATTCCGCGTGTGGATAGACGACTGGGAAGCGAAAGGCGAAGGCGGCACGGGCCTGCCCGTGCGACTGCGCGCGAGCGAGGGCGACACCGCCATCGACCTGACACTGGAGAGCGGCAAGCCGGTCGTGCTCCAGGGCGAGCGTGGCCTGAGCCGCAAGGGCGCCGAGCCGGGCAACGCGTCCTACTACTACTCGCTGACCCGCATGCCCGCCCGCGGGTCGGTCACCGTCGGGGGCCGGCGCTTCGAGGTCACGGGGCTGGCCTGGATGGACCGCGAATGGAGCACGAGCGCGCTCGGCGCCGAGCTCGCGGGCTGGGACTGGGTCGCGCTCCAGCTGGACGACGGACGCGAGCTCATGTTCTATCGGCTGCGCCGCAAGGACGGCTCGGCGGATCGCTTCAGCGCGGGCGCCCTCGTGGACGCCACGGGGAGCGCGCGGGCCTTGGGCCTCGACGACGTGACGCTCGAGCCCGTCGGCGCGTGGACGAGCCCGCGGAGCGGCGCCCGTTATCCCGCGAGGTGGCGGCTTCGCATGGCCGGGCTCGGCCTCGACCTCGAGATCGCGCCCGTGCTCGCCGACCAGGAGCTGGACGTGGGCACGCGCTACTGGGAGGGGGCCGTGGTCGTGGCAGGGAAGGTGGCTGGTCGGGGATATGTCGAGATGGTAGGCTACGGTCCCTAGCGGCCCATCGGCCCTTCATCTGTCGGGAATCCACGGGAGGACCACCACTCATGCGCGGCATCGTCTTTCTCGGAGATCGGAAGCTCGAGCTGAAGGAATTTCCCGATCCCACGCCCGGTCCCGGCGAGGCCGTCCTGGCCATCAAGGCCTCGGGCATGTGCGGCAGCGATCTCCATCCGTATCGCGCCACCGGCAACGCCGCCGCCGCGCTGGGGCTCGGGTCGGGCGGCCCCGTCATCGGCGGGCACGAGCCCTGCGGCGTCGTGGCCGCCCTCGGGCCTGGCGTGGCCGCGGACTTCGCGCCCGTGGGCAGTCGCGTGATGAACCACCACTACAAGGGCTGCGGGCGCTGCAAGCACTGTCGCGTGGGCTGGTCCCAGCTCTGCCGCGCCGGCATCACGGTGTACGGCATGACGGGGCATGGCGGGCACGCTCCGTTCATGAAGGTGCCGGCCTTCACCCTGGTGCCGCTCGCCGACGAGCTGTCCTTCGAGGAAGGCGCCGCGATCTCCTGCGGCACGGGCACGGCCTACGGCGCGCTCAAGCGCATCGACGTCTCGGGGCGCGACACCCTCGTGGTCTTCGGTCAGGGGCCGGTGGGGCTCTCCGCCACCGTGCTCGGCCGCGCCATGGGCGCGCGCGTCATCGCCGTCGACGTCTCGCCCGAGCGTCTCAAGCTGGCCAAGGACTTCGGCGCGGACGAGATCGTGAACTCAAAGGAGACCGACCCCGTCGCCGCCGTCAACGAGCTGACCCACGGCGAGGGCGCCGAGTGCACGATGGACTGCACCGGCGTGGCCGAGGCGCGCGTGGCCGCGGTGCGGAGCGCGGGGACGTGGGGGCGCGTCTGCTTCGTGGGCGAAGGCGGCACCACCACCTTCGACATCAGCCAGCAGATGCTGCGGCGTCAGCTGACCATCCACGCCTCGTGGACCTTCAGCGCCATGGGCCAGGCGGAGTGCGCGCGCTTCATCGTGGACAAAAAGATTCCGCTGAAGACGATCTTCACGCACCGCTTCAAGCTGGAAGAAGCCGACCAGGCCTACCGTCTCTTCGACACCCAAACCACAGGGAAAGGCGTCTTCCTCTTCTAGCGTTCTGGTTGGGGATCTGCTGAGAAACGGACGAGTGGGGCTGGGGGGGTGCCCTCCCCGGACCACGCTGCGGCGCATCCCGTTGCGTCCACTCGTGAGGGGCCACGAGACTTCAGTCTACGGCTTCCGATCACGCGCAGAAGACACGGGTCCGGGGAGGGCACCCCCCCAGCCCCACCCGTCCTTCGCGTTGCATCCAGCACCTTCACAAGTCACGCAGCTGTGTCGTGCCCCGACGAGTGGTCACCGCGCGGCGGCGGGAGGGGCGGGGGGCATCCCCCGTGGACCCATATCTTCTGCGCGCAACGAAGGCAAACGCGAGAGTCTCGTGGCTCCATACGAGACGCCGCAGCGGGCAGCGAGTCAGTGTGGTCCACGGGGGGATGCCCCCCGCCCCTCCCGCCGCACTGTCGGCACGCCTCAGCGAGAGGGACGGTCGCGGTTCAGCCCGAAGATGGACGCAGCGGCCAGAGCCATGCCGAGGAGGGTGGCCGCGCTGGCGAAGAGCTTGCGTCGGCGCGGCCGGTCGAGCGTCTCCCAGCCGACGGCGCCCGAGCCATCGCGCTCGATGAGCCAGAACCGCGGCTCCAGCCGCGCGTCCTCCACGACGCGGCTGACGTTGCCGATGGCGCCGCCGCCCGTCTTGTAGGTCACGGTCAGCGTGGAGCCCGCAGGCGGACGCAGCCCACGCGAGCCGTCACCGAAGCGCACCTCCGTCGTCCCGTCGTCCTCGGTCGAGACCGTGAAGACCTGATCATCGGGGCCGGCCCGCCTCAGGCTCTGCACGCGCGTCCAGGACGCGCCGTCCACCGCCACCGTGATCTCGGGGTCCTGTCGCCTGGAAGCCATGGGACGTCCGACGGAGCTAGAGCCCGTGGAGGGGAAAGATGTGCTCGCGGATCATCTGGACCTGCCGCATGGCGAACTCCTCGGCCCAGTGCCGCGTGTCGGGGGGTAGGTCCATCGGCTCGTCCCAGAGGCGCATCTGCTTGAGGCCGTGCCGGGCGAGGTCCTTGTGGCAAGCGCGCGGGATCTCGGCGGGCAGCTCCACGCCGTTCATGGCCGCCCAGGCCGCCGTCCAGGCGCGCGCCACATTGGGCAGGTCATAGCCGCCGCCGCCCAGGGCTACGATGCGCGGAGAAAATTCCAGCAGCCGCGCCACGATCTTGGTAAACCCCTGCACCGTCCACGCGAGATGGGTGAGGGGATCCGTGCGGTGGGAGTCGATGCCGAGCTGGAGGACGATGGCGTCGGGGGCGAAGGCGCGCAGGAGCGGCGGGACCACGGCCTCGAAGGCCGGCGCGTACACGGCGTCGTCCGTGTAGGGCTGGAGTGGGAGGTTGACGGAGTAGCCGAGGCCCTCGCCCTCGCCGATCTCCTCGACGAAGCCCGTGCCCGGGAAGAGCCGGTCGCCCCGCTCGTGGCTGGAGAACGTCAGCACGTGCGGGTCGCCGTAGAAGGCGAACTGGACCCCGTCGCCGTGGTGGGCGTCGATGTCCACATAGGCAATCTTCCAGTTCTTGCGACGCAGGGCCTGGATGGCGAGCACCGCATCGTTGACATAGCAGAAGCCCGAGGCGCGGTTCGGCATGGCGTGATGCAGGCCGCCTGCGAAATGGAAGGCGCGGGTCGCCTCGCCGTCGAGGACGAGCTGGGCGGCCAGGAGCGAGCCGCCCGCGGTGAGCTGGGCCGCCTCCCAGAGACCTGGGAAGATCGGGTTGTCTCCGGCGCCGAGCCCGTAGCCGGCGGCGTGTGGCACCCAGTCTCCGCCGCTCACGGCCCGGAGGACCTCCACGTACTCCGGCGTGTGGAACCGCGTGATCGCCTCCACGGAGGCGGGCTCCGGCGTGAGCACCTTGAGCTTCGGTCCCGCCGTGAGGCCATAGGCCTCCATGAGCCGCCACGTCAGCCCCAGCCGCTCCATGCGCAGCGGGTGCTCCGGCCCGTAGTCGAACCGGCGCCACTCCTCAGAGTAGACGAGCGCGGTCTTCATGCCTTCTTCCGTCGCCACACGCCGGACTTGCCCCCGGACTTCTCCACGAGGCAGAGGCCCGTCATCACCACGCCGCGATCGATGGCCTTGACCATGTCATAGACGGTGAGCCCGGCCACGGCGGCCGCGGTGAGCGCTTCCATCTCCACGCCCGTCTTGTCCACCGTGCGCACGCAAGTCTCGATGGTCAGAATGGAGCGCTTGTCGTCGAGGGTGAAGCTGACGGTGACGCCGGTGATGCGGAGGGGATGGCAGAGCGGGATCAGGTCGGGGGTGCGCTTGGCGGCCATGATGCCGGCCGTGCGCGCCACGCCAAGGACATCGCCCTTGGCGAGGCCACCCGCCCGGATGGCCGCGAGCGTGGCCGGCCGCATCTTGAGGGCCACGCGCGCGACCGCCTCGCGGGCGGTCTCCGACTTGGGTGATACGTCGACCATCCGAGCCTCGCCGGAAGGGCTCAAGTGGGAGAGGCCGCGAAAGCCCGGCACCTCCCTGGACGGCGACATGGAGACTCTAGCTCGGTCGCTCCGGGTCAGGCGTGCGCGGCGTCGCGCGCGTGACGGATGATCGACTCCATCCGGTCCTTGCCCATGAGCTTGAGCTTCTTGAGCTCGCTGACGCGCCATTGTTGGTCTGCCGTGAGGAACCCGCGACTGTTGAGCTCGGCCAGCTCTTGCTTGTACTTGGCGTGGTCTTCCTGGAGCTTGCGGAACTCGGGGTTCTCGACGGCGAGACGCTCGAGCAGCGGTTCCGAATCGGCCATTGGGACCTCCTGTGCGGTGAGGTTGCGGCCGTGGTGACCCGTTTATACTCTCGGGACGTTTTCGCTGTCAAGGCTTGCCGCGAAGCAAGAGATGAGGAGCGGTGGCCTTGAACTGCACCGTCACCTCGACCCCTTCGCCCAGTCCCAGCTCCTCCACGGCACGGTGCGTCACGAGCGCCGTCAACGGGAAGCCACAGTCAACGGCGACGCGCACATGGAGCCCAACCGGGTGGAGGCGGGACACTGCGCCCTTGAGACGATTGGGCGGCAGCGCGGCTCCGGGCGGCGGCGTGCCGGTCTTGAGAGTGACATCCTCGGCGCGAAGGCAGAGGCGCGCCTCCTCGCCGGGCTCGGCCGTCTGCTCGACCTCCATGGTCTGCCCCCCGACCTCGATGGTGGACACGCCGCCGATCGAGGAGAGCACGCGGCAGCCGACCACGGTCTCGATGCCGACGAAGCGCGCCACCGCCTCGGACTCGGGCGCGCGGAAGACGCGCGAGGTGCGGTCGAGCTGGACGAGCCGGCCCTCGAAGAGCACGCCCACCCTGTCGGCCAGCACCATGGCCTCTTCGTGGTCGTGGGTCACGAGCACCGTGGTGATGCGCTCGGCGCGGAGCACGCGTCCGAGGTCGTCGATCAGGCCTTCCCGGGTGGGAGCGTCCAGGGCCGAGAACGGCTCGTCGAGGAGCAGGAGCTCGGGCTCGACGACGAGCGCCCTCGCCAGGGCCGCGCGCTGCGCCTCGCCGCCCGAGAGCGTCCGCGCCTGGCGGCCCGCCAGCGCCGCGATCTCGAAGCGGGTCAGCCAGCGCGCGACCTGCGCCTCGATGCGCGCGCGGTCGGCGCCGCGGAAGCGCAGGCCCATCGCGACATTGTCGAAGACGGTCGCGTCGGCGAGCAAAGGCTCCTGGAAGACGCTCGCCATGCGACGCCTGACCGCGAGCGCCTGCGCGGCGCTCACGGCGAGGCCTTGAAAGCGCACGGTGCCTGCGGCGGGCGACTCGAGAGCGCCCATGACACGCAGCAGGCTCGACTTGCCGGCGCCGTTGGGGCCGATCACGGCGAGCACCTCGCCCGGGCGCACGGTCAGCGCGGGCACGTCGAGCACCACGCGGCCCTCGCGCTCGACGCTGATCCCCGCCAGCTCGACGACAGGATTCATGCGGAAGGCAACACGTGGATGGAGCCGCGGTGGATGCTGAGCTGCCAGTGGCGGTCTCGGCTGATCTCGAGGATCTCGTACACGAGACGCGGCACCTCGATCTCGAGGTCGTAGTCGCCCTGGGCGGGTCCACCCGGCGCGTCGAGCTTGAAATACAAGGTCCAGGTCGTGCCGAAATCGGCTTCCCCGACGACCCGGCCCGACATGAGGTTCATGTGATGCCCAGGATCCGGCGTGCCGCGGTCCTTGCGGATGAGCCGCACGTATTCCGGCCGGATGAAGAAGGCCAGCGGGCTCTCCGGCGCGGGCAGGTACGAGCGCGTGGGCGAGTTGACGGCCTCCAGCAGCTGCTCGCGCCAGCGGAACTGGATGCGGTCGGCGGTGGCCTTGAGGACGGTGCCGTGAAGTACATTGCGGATGCCCACGATGCGCGCCACGTTCTCCGAAGCGGGCTGCCACAAGAGCTCGGCGCGCGGCGCGGCCTGGATGACGCGACCGTCCTCGTAAACCACGATGCGGTCACCCAGCCGATAGGCTTCGGTGAAGTCATGGGTGACGAGCACGGCGGCCGTGCGCCACTCCGCGAGCACCGCGCGGAGATCATCGCGGAGCGCCTGGCGGAGAGGCAGGTCCAGCGCGGAGAGCGGCTCGTCGAGGAGAAGCAGCGCGGGATCGGGGGCCAGCGCGCGCCCGAGGGCCACGCGCTGCTGCTGACCGCCCGAAAGCTCCCGCGGTCGCCGCGAGGCGAGGTCGGCGAGACCCAGGCGCTCCAGCACTTCCTGCGTGCGGCGACGGCGTGTCGAGGCGCTCAGACGGCGAAGACCGTAGGCGACATTGTCGCGGACCGAGAGATGCGGGAAGAGCGCGTAGCCCTGGAAGACATACCCGAGCCGGCGCTCCTGCGTGGGGACGTCCACCCCTCGCTCACCGTCGAAGAAGACGGTGCCGTTGACGACGATGCGTCCGCTATCCGGCCGCATGAGCCCGGCCAGGCATTGCAGGGTCAGCGTCTTGCCCGCTCCCGAGGGGCCGAAGAGCGTGACGACTTCGTCGCCGGCGGTCCAGCTGACGTCGAGGGTGAAGCCCGGCAGCGTCTTGCGCACCTCGAGGGTGAGCGCCACCTCAGAACCTCAGCCGCGCGAGGCGCCCGAGCCCCATGAGGAGCAGGGCCACGGTGGCCACGGCGATCAGCGAGAGCGCGTTGGCCTCGGCCATACGGTTCGACTGCACGAGATCATAGATGGCGAGCGGCGTGGTCTGGGTCAGCCCGGGGATACTGCCCGCGACCATGAGGGTGATGCCGAAGTCGCCCAGGGCGCGACAGAAGGCCAGCACGGTGCCCGCCATCACGGCGCGCGAGGCGAGAGGCAGCGTGATCGACCAGAAGACGCTCCATCCGGAGCGCCCCAGCGTCCGCGCGGCCTGCTCGAGTCGACGGTCCACCGCCTCGAAGCCCGCCTGGGCCGCCTTGATGAAGAGCGCGCTCGACCCGACCCAGGCCGCCAGCACGGCCGCCCGCCAGGTGAAGGCCAGCTCTATGCCTGTCGCATCCAGCACGCGTCCGATCACGCCCTGACGGCCGATCAGGACGAGCAGGTAGTAGCCGAGGACGGTCGGGGGCAAGACAAGGGGCAGGACGACCAGCGCCTCCGCCACGTCGCGGCCCGTGAATCGCTTGCGCGCCAGCACCCACGCGATGGGCAGCCCGGTGGCCAGGGTCAAGATCGTGGCGGCCACCGACACCTTGAGGGAGAGCCAGAGCGGAAAGAAATCCATTCCGCCTAGAACTCTCCCGGCAAGAAAAAGCCGTAGCGCTTCATGATGGGCCGGCCCTCGGGCCCGTTGAGGAACTGGATGAAGGCAACGCCGAGCTCCGGGCGCGCGCTTCGCTTGACCACGGCCGCCACCTGGTTGAGTGGCTTGTGGAGCTTGGGGTCGATGGGCACGTAGCGCACGTCGGGAACGCCCGCCACGGACAGCGCGACGATCCCCGCCTCGACCGCGCCCGTCTCGACGAACTGGAGCGTGTGGCGGATATTCTCGCCGTAGACGAGCTTGGGCTTGAGCCGCTCCCACACACCCGCACTCTCGAGAGCCTCCTGGGCGGCGCGGCCATACGGCGCGTGCGCCGGGTTGGCGATGGCCACGCGCCGCACCTCGGGCTTGAGCAGATCCGCGAGCTCCCGCACAACGACGGTGGACTTCGTCGGCGTGGCCAGGACGATGCGCCCTTGCGCATAGAGCGCTCGCGTCTGAGGGATGACGGCGCCCGCCGTCTGCAGATCATCGACGAAGCTCGCGTTGGCGGCGAAGAAGACATCCGCGGGAGCGCCGTGCTCGATCTGCTTGGCCAGGTTGCCCGTGGAGCCCATGACCAGGGTCACGCGCGTACCCGTAGCCTTCTCGAAGATCGGCTTGACCTCCCGGAAGGCCATGTCGAGATCGGAAGCTGCATAGACGGTGATGGCTGGGGCCACGGGCTGAGCCCGCGCGCCTGACCCCGCGGCGAGCACGAGACCGAGGGCAAGGAAGACGACCCGTCTCATGAGGTCTCCAGTATAGCGGAGAGAGTCAGGCGCGACGGCCCTGCTGAATCCAGGTCAGGCCCCAGTTCACGAGGAACATCAGGAGCAGGAGGATCAGCGAGAGGGCGATGGCCGTGTCGAAGTTGCCCTTGCCCGTCTCGAGCACGGTCGCCGTGGTGAGCACCCGCGTCGAGCCCTTGATGTTGCCGCCCACCATGAGCGAGGCGCCCACTTCCGAGATGACGGCGCCAAAGCCCGCCATGACGGCCGCCAGCATGGGGAGCCGCGC
>QHSC01000180.1 GCA_003220345.1 Candidatus Rokuibacteriota bacterium
CGGTCGTGCGTGTCCACGCGAGGAGTGGGGAGGGGGGCGATGTAGACCATCCGGATCGTGCCCCCGCTCTTGCGCGCCAAGGCGGCGGCCCCGCGGGCAGCGAGCGCGTGATCGGCCCGGGCGCCGCCCCGCATCACCATCAAGATGCGCTTGGCCATGCTCCGCTCACCCCTCGGCCGTTGTCGCACCTGCGCCGGAGCGAACCGGCGGTGAATGACCAGCTCGTATCGGTTGGGCAGCCGCTCGACGACCGTTCGCGAGACGCGGGCGATCAGCGATTCGTAGCCGCCCGGCACCGAGAGATGCACGCGGCCGCGCCGCCAGCGGAGGGCGGGCTCCACCTGGACGGAGAGCATCGTCTCACCGCCAAGCACGTGGTTGGTGGCCGCGCGAATCTCCGCGCGCACCACGTCGGCCTGATCGCGTCGCCGGTCGCGGACTTCGCACCAGAGCAGCAGGGCCAGGAAGGGTGCCAAGCCCAGAAACAATCCGGTCAGATCACTCACGATCGTCCTCCTCTCACGGCGCATCGTCGAAGCGATGCGCGGGCAAAACAAAAGCGCCGCGACTTTGAAAGCGACGGCGCTTTGTCGGAGCCTGCATGGCGTCCTGCGCAGCTAGGCTGCAGGCATCGTGCCAGATCTTCTTGCGAGGAAGCGATCACAGGTTGACATTGTGCGACGGTGACTTGACTCGTCCGGACGGCCTTCGCTGACCAGAAACTTCTCACTGAAGGCCGCTGCCGCGGCAGGCAGATGGACGCCAAGCGCCTTCTTTTTGCTCAGCGCGGCGATGGCGACGACGCGAGGCGGTTGGCCATCGACGCTACCGTCGAGCGGCGACTATCCGGCGGTGGCGGGCTGAGCGATGCCGCCGCGCGGGACGCCGGGCGCCGTGGTGCCCCAGAGGACCTCGAAGCCCGGCGGCAGGGCGCGACTGTTCGGGGGCGCCAGCCACAGGCGCAGGAGCAGCCGGTCGCGGTCGGGTCCATCGTCATCCTCGTACGCCGTGCGCGAGTGATAGGTGACGTGGTTGTTGAGGAGCTGGAGGTCGCCGGGCTGCAGTTCCATGGTGAAGGCGAGCTCCTCGCAGACGGCGGCGTGCAGGTCCAGCGCCTCCTCCTGGGCGGGGGAGAGACGGGGGACGCCCGGCAGCTTCTGGGCCGCCTCCACGAAAGTCCGCGAGTACTGCGTGGTCAGCTTGCCCTCGTGCACCGCGAAGACGGGCATGGCGAAGGTCTTGTGCTCGCCGCCCGCTTCCTCGCCCTGCCGGCTCCGCCAGTAGTCCTGGTAGAGCGCGGCGTGGAGATCGGGCCGCCGCGCGAGGATCGTGTTGCTCACGCTCGCCGCGCTGACGATCCTGCTCAAGCCGCCCGCGCGGGCCTTGCGCACGCAGAGCAGGCTGACCACGTCGCAGCGGTCGGTATGGAAGCGCAGGGGCCCGCTCGAGCGCGCCTTCGAGCGCGAGGAGCGGCCGAGCTTGGCGTCCATGGACATCTCCTTCACCTCGCCGTAGAGCCGGTTCTCGTCCCGCACCTCGCCGATCAGCTCCCCCTGCACGTTCTGGTAGCGGGCCGCTCCGAGATGCGCGCCGAGACCCCAGTAGAGGCTCTTGAGCTCACCCTCCGTGTAGCGATCGACGGGAATACCCCGCAAGAGGACGAACCCGCGGCCCTCCTCGAGCTCATGGAGGACGCTCGACAGGTCCCGCGAAAAGGTGGGGAGCGGGAAGTCGCTCCGGCCGAAGTGTGGCCAGGCGAGGCCGCGCTGCTTCAATCCGTCGATGGCGGCGTCCAGCTCGGTGATGGCGCGGGGCGAGAGAGAACGGATCCACTCCGTCGATCGCTCCATCTCGCGGCCAAGCCATGCCTCGGGTCCAGTGATCATCGCGGCTCCTCTCGGAATGGTGCCACGGCGCCGATCCTGCCAGACGAGCCGCGGCAGGTCAAATCCACGCCATGCTCGTGCGCCTTCAGGACATTGATCTCTCCGGCGGGCTCTGGCAGGATCTTCCCGGCATGGCATCCCTCCCCGGCGTGGTGACACGGCTTCCCGAAAGTGGTCCGACATCATCAAGGAGACCCCGATGAGGGCGACGCGCGGAACCTGGGCGGACGAGGTCGGCAAGCGAGAGGACGCATTGATCGCGCTGCGCCGCGACTTCCATCGGCACCCCGAGCTGTCGTTCAGCGAGCAGCGGACAGCCGGAATCGTCGCGGAGCGGCTGCAGGCGGCCGGGCTCGAGGTGCGCACGGGCCTCGCGCGGACCGGCGTGGTCGGCGTCCTTCGGGGCGACAAGCCGGGGCGGACGATCGCCTGGCGCGCCGATATCGACGCGCTGCCCGTCACCGAGCTCCTCGACGCGCCATTCACCTCCGGGACGGCCGGCGTGATGCACGCCTGCGGGCACGACGGCCACACCGCCATCGCGATCACCCTGGCCGAGATTCTCGCGGCCCGGCGCGCGGAGCTGCCGGGCACCGCGGTCTTCATCTTCCAGCCCGCCGAGGAGCTGCTCGGCGGCGCGAAGCCCATGATCGAGGCGGGCGTGCTCGAGAACCCGCGCGTCGACGAGATCTATGGGCTGCATCTGACCACGCAGATCTCCGCGGGGAAGGTGATGGTGCGGCCCGGCCCGAACATGGCATCGGGCGACGGCTTCGCGGTGGAGATCACGGGCAGGGGGGGCCACGGCGCCTATCCGCATCTCTCCATCGATCCGATGACCGCGGCCGCGCACATCCTCATCGGCATGCAGAGCCTCGTGAGCAAGGAGGTCGCCGCGCAGGAGACCGTTGTCCTCAGCGTCGGCCAGCTCGAGGCGGGCACGAAGAACAACATCGTCCCCGACAAGGCGGTGATGCGCGGCACCCTGCGCACGTTCAACCTCGACGTGCGCGAGCAGCTCCTCGGCCGCCTGCAGTCCTTCGTGTCCGACATGGCGCGGGCCTATCGCGCGGAAGCGCGGATGGACCTCACGATGGGCTGCCCGCCCGTCGTGAACCCGGAGAGGGAGACAGCCTTCGTGCACCGGTGCGCGCTCGACGAGCTCGGCGAGGATGCCGTCGACGCGGGGAGGCCGGTCATGGCGAGCGACGACATGACGCACTTCCTGCGGGAGCGTCCCGGCTGCTACTTCCGCGTGGGCATCGCGCCAGGCCACGGACGGCCGGCGCCGCACCACGCGCCGGAGTTCGAGATGAACGAGGCCGGCCTCGCCGTCGGTCTGCGTCTCGGGCTCAGTGTCCTTCGCAGCCGGCTCGGCGCCTAAGCTTCGTCAAGATCGGCCCACATTACGCTCGGGACGCGAACCCGCCGTCTTCACCGGGAAAGCCGCGCGGGCGGATAGTATGGCCGATCGCCGAGGGCATCCACGGCGGCCCAGAACTCCGCGCTGCCCGCCTTGCCCGGCTCTTCCAGCTCCCAGGTCTGCCGCCGGTAGCTCCAGCTTTCGGGGTGGAGCCGGCGGGCGTCCGCGAGGAATGGCGCGGCCGCCTGCCCGTGCCCTCGCGAGCTGAGATACTGGCCGAGCCGGAAGCTGGCCGCCGCGCGCGCGTGCGCTTCGCTGGACACGGGGAGGCGCTGCCGAGCCTGCTCCTCGGACAGGGCATAGGGGCTCGCGGGACCGCGAGCGGCCCAGTCGCGCAGCGCGCTCAGATAAGCCGCGCGCACGCGCTCCCGCTCGGCCAGGCCTTCCGCGCTCATCTGCTTGGTCGTCCGGTCGAGGTGCCGGCGGAAGGCGTCGCTCGTCGCCGCCGTCTCCGCCGGCCTCACGATCCGCCCGGTCTCGTCGATCCACACGCCCATGGGCACGTTCACGACGCCGTAGAGCTCCGCCGTCAGGTGACGCTCGTCGATCAGGCAGGGATAGGTCGGCTTGGCGGCGCGGATCCATTGCTCCGTTTTCGCGGGGCCTCCGCTGTCGAGGGCGATCGCGATGCACGTGAAGCCTTGCCCCGCGAGCTCCTCGTGAAGCGCCTGCCACACGGGCAGGTCGAAGCGGCACCCTCACCACGAGGCCCAGAAGACGAGAAA
>QHSC01000061.1 GCA_003220345.1 Candidatus Rokuibacteriota bacterium
TCCGTGACCCCAAGACGCGCGGCTGCGGGCTCGGCGACATCAAGGCCATGCTCGAGACGGGCAACCTCGGGGGCAAGTGCGCGGACCTCAATGCCCTCTTCGTGGGGCTGGCGCGCTCCGTGGGCATCCCCGCGCGCGACATCTACGGCGTGCGCGTGGCCGACTCCGCCGAGTACAAGAGCCTCGGGCGGAGCGGCGACATCACCAAGGCGCAGCACTGCCGCGCGGAGTTCTACTCGACGAGCCACGGCTGGGTCCCCGTGGATCCCGCCGACGTCCGCAAGCTCGTGCTCGAGGAGAACGGCGGGATCCCGCTCACCGATCCCAAGGTGCAGAAGGCGAGGGTCAAGCTCTTCGGCGCGCTCGAAATGAACTGGCTCGCCTACAACTACGCCGCCGATCTCAAGCTCCCCCACTCGTCGGGCGAGCCTCTTCCCTTCTTCATGTATCCGCAGGCGGAAACAGCCAACGAGCGGCGCGACAGCCTCGACCCCGATGCCGTGCGCTATCGGCTGACGTCGAAGGAGCTGACCTCGTAAGATCCGGTCGACGTCCGAGCGCCCTCCCTGCCCCCGACAGCTCCGGGGGCAGGGTTCTTTAAGCGCGACGTTCCGCGCGGGTGGTGCCCTTGACACCTGCGGCGCCCCGCACTAACTTGAGGCCTCGTGGTACCGGGACGCGGGGAGGCGCGGTGGGCGCCCCGCCCGGCATCGGTAGCCCCATCGCCCCGACGGGAGACAGCCGCGTCGTCCCGATGGAGCGGCGCCATCCGGCTCAAGACGCTCAACGGGGATGTGGCCAAGGTCACCACGAGCGGCGAGGCGCCCGCCCGCGCCCTCTCCGACCTCCTCGTGCACGAGACGTCGGTCGCTTACACGTTCATCGCTCCCGCCTCTGAGCGATGCGCGCGTGGGAGAGACAGGCGCCTTTGTCGGCCTCGACAATTTCCGGCGGCTCCTCGGCAGCTCGATCTTCCTTCAGACCCTGCAGAACTCCATCGTCTTCACCGCGCTGGCCCTGGGGCTCAAGACGGTCTTCGGCATGGCCCTGGCCCTCCTCCTCTACCGGATCACGAGGTTCAAGCGCCTCATCCGGGGCGCGGTGCTGCTGCCCTTCATCGTGCCCACCGCGCTGAGCACGCTGGTCTGGTGGTGGATGTTCGAGCCGATGTACAGCGTGGTCAACTGGACCCTCAAGGCCCTCCACATCGTGAATCGCGACATTCCCTGGCTCCCCGATCCCTACCTCGCCATGTTCACCGTCGTCCTCGTGAACACCTGGCGGGGGCTCCCCTTCTTCGCCATCACCCTCCTCGCCGGCCTCGTGGCCATCCCGCGGGAGCTGTACGAGGCGGCGGAGTCGGATGGCGCCGGCCCCGTCGGCCGCTTCTGGCACATCACCATTCCCCTCGTCAAGCCCGTGCTCGCCGTGGTCATCCTCTTCTCGACCATCTTCACCCTGGCCGACTTCAACATCGTCTACGTCCTGACCAAGGGCGGGCCCATGAACATGACCCACCTCTTCGCCACCTACTCCTTTGCCCTCGGTCTGCAGAGTGGGCAGATCGGCCAGGGCGCGGCCGTCTCCCTCTTCCTCTTCCCCATCCTCCTCTTCGTGGTCTTCGTCCAGCTCCGCACCGTTCGAAAGTCGACGACCTATGAGTAGCCGCGGGGGCTGGTGGCGAAGAAGCCGGCCCTTCTTCACGCTCTACATGCCGACCATGCCCTTCGTCCTCTTCGCCCTCTTCCCCCTCTACTTCATGCTCGTCACGTCGTTCAAGAAGAACGCCGAGCTCTACGACGTCACCTCCGTGCCCTTCTGGATCGGCCGCGGGGTGACCTTCGGGCACTACGAGCTGCTCTCTAAGGACACCTTCTTCTGGAGCTGGTTCGTGAACAGTCTCATGGTCAGCGTGGCCGCCAGCGTGATCTCTGTCGTCCTCGGCATCCTCGCCGCCTATCCGTTGGCGCGCCTGAAGTTTGTCGGGGCGGAATCCTTCGGGGTGGCCATCTTCATCACGTACCTGGTGCCGCCGTCGCTTCTCTTCCTGCCGCTGAGCACGGTGGTCAACCGGCTCGGCCTCTCCGACAGCCTGTGGGCGCTCGTGGTCACCTACCCGACCTTCCTCGTCCCCTTCTGCACCTGGCTCCTCATGGGCTACTTCCGCACGGTGCCGAAGGAAATCGAAGAGTGCGCGATGCTCGACGGGTGCAACCGGCTGCAGACCCTGATTCGCATCCTCCTCCCCGTGGCTATCCCCGGCGTGATCTGCGCGGCCCTGTTCGCCTTCACGCTGTCCTGGAACGAGTTCCTCTATTCCCTGGTCTTCGTCTCCCCCGCCGAGCTGAAGACCCTGACCGTGGGCGTCTTCTCGGAGCTGATCCGGGGCGACATCTACTACTGGGGCGGGCTGATGGCGGGGGCCTGCATCGGCTCCTTCCCGATCGTGATCGCCTACGTCTTCTTCCTGGATTACTACGTCTCGGGACTGACGGCGGGAGCCGTCAAGTAAGGAGGGCAACATGGCGAAACCCAGCGCTTCGACCAATCCGGATGCACGTCCCCTGAGCAGGCGTCAGTTCCTGGGCACGGCGGCGGGAGGGGCCGCCGGAGTCACCGGCATCCTCGCCGCGGGCCGCGCGCCTGCCTTCGCCCAGACCCGCGAGCTCACCTTCCTCAGCATCGCCAGCTTCGTTCCCGAGACCGACAAGGAGCTGAAGCGCCAGCTCGACGAGTGGGGCGCGAAGAACAAGGTCAAGGTACGGCTCGACATCATCGCCCACCTCCAGCTCCAGACCAAGAAGGCCGCTGAGGTGCAGTCGCGCTCGGGCCACGATCTGACCGCGCTTGGCCCCGGCCTCGGCGATGCCGATCTTTACTTCGACTATCTGGCGGACCTGAACGACGTGGCCGCCGACGTGGCGCCCAAGAACGGCGGATGGCTGAATCAGAACGACTACCTGATCCGCGGCAAGTGGAAGCTGCTCCCGTGGTGGCAGCCGCCGTTCCCCATGGCCGTGCGCACCGACCTGCTGGAGCAGCTCGGCGAGAAGAATCCGGACACCTGGGAGGACTGGCTGCGGATCGGCAAGAAGGGCAAGGCCATCGGGCATCCGTTTGGGACTGCCCTCGGCCACAGCGGCGACGCCAACGTCACCCTGCTCTCGATCCTGTGGTCCTACGGCGGCTCCTACGTGGCCAAGGACGGCAAGACGATCACCATCAATTCGAAGGAGACGCGCCAGGCCATGGAGTTCGTCAAGCGTCTCTACACCGAGGCCATGGACCCGGAAGTGCTGGCGTGGGACGACGCCAGCAACAACCGGTGCCTCAACGCCGGCAAGTGCATCGGCATCCACAACCCGATCAGCGCGTACGAATCCGCCAAGAAGGACAAGGTCCTCGTGCCGGGGACGCAGAAGGAGATCGCGGAGGTCATCGACCACATCAACACGCCGAAGGGCCCCGTGGACCGCAAGGCGACCACCGGTTTCTGGTGCGTGGGGATCTGGAACTTCTCGAAGAACGTGGACCTCGCCAAGGACTTCCTGCGCTACCACTTCCAGCCCGATAACCAGGCCAAGTGGGTGGACGCCGGTCACGGGTTCAACATGCCGTTTCTCAACAACCTGACCAAGCACCCCGTGTACAAGAGCGACAAGCAGTACCGCTTCATCCCCGAGGTCGCCAGGGTGACCGTCGCGCCCTCCTGGCCGGGCCCGACCACCGCGGCCTCCCAGCAGGTCTGGGACCTCTACATCATCCCCGACATGTTCGCGCAGTACGCGACGGGCAAGATGACCCTCGACCAGGCGATCAGCTGGGGCGAGAAGGAGATGCAGGAGATCTACGCCGGCCGCCGGCGCAAGAACTGACGCGGGCGACCTGACGCGCTTTCACGGCGGCCGCTCCGGGCGAACCCGGGGCGGCCGCGCTCGTCTCAGGTTGGCTTGCCCGTGGGCAAGGTGAAGCGGACCGTCGTCCCCTTCCAGAGCTCGCTCTCGATGCCGAGATCGCCGCCATGCGCCAGCACGAGGTGCTTGACGATGGCGAGCCCCAGGCCGGTGCCTCCGAGCTCTCGCGAGCGCGCCTTGTCGACCCGGTAGAAGCGCTCCGTCAGCCTCGGCAGATCGGCCTTCGGCACCCCGACCCCCGTGTCGCGCACCGCGACCTCGACCATTCCCGACGGGAGCCGTTGCGCCTCCACCCACACGTGCCCTCCCGCCGGCGTGTACTTGACGGCATTGTCCACGAGGTTGATGAGGATCTGGGCGAGCCGGTCCCGATCGGCCAGGACCTCGGGCATGTCCGCGGGGAGATTCGCCTTCACCGTCACGCGGCCCGACCCTGCGCGGGGCTGGATGATGGCCAGGGCCGACTCCGTCACCTCGGTGAGGTCGGTCGGCTCGATGCGCAGGGAGATCCGGCCGAGCTCGATGTTGGAGAGGTCGGTCAGGTCGTCCGTGAGCCGGCCCAGCCGCTCGGTGTGGCGGAAGACGATCTCGAGGAACTTCCGCGCATGCTGGGGCTCCTCGAGGGCGCCGTCCAGGAGGGTCTCGAGGTAGCCCTGGATGGCGGTGAGGGGGGTGCGGAGCTCGTGGGAGACGTTGGCCACGAACTCCGTGCGCACCTGCTCGAGGCGGCGGAGCTCCGTGATGTCGTGGAGGATGATGACCACCCCGGGCTCGTCGCCCGTGAAGCGGAGAGGGACGGCATGCACCTGGAGGACGCGCTCCGGGGGGTCGGGCAGCTTGATCTCCCGGCTCACCACCTCGCCGTCGGCCGCGGCCCGGCTCTCGCTGAGGAGGCCGTGCAGGTCCACGTTGCGGATCACCTCGAGGAGAGGCCGGCGCTCCACGCGGGTCTGGCCCAGGCCGAAGATGCCGCGGGCCCCCTCGTTCAGCAGGATGATGTGGTCGTGGCCGTCGGTGGCGATGACCCCCTCGACCATGGCGTCGAGGATGGCGGTGGCCTTGGCCTGCTCGCGCTCGAGATCGTCGATCTTCTCGCGGAGGCGCCCCGCCATGACGTTGAGGGAGCGGCCGAGCGTGCCGATCTCGTCGGGGGAGCGCACGGAGGCTCGCACCCGGAAATTGCCCTCGCTCATCTGGCGAGCCACGTCTTCCATCTCGACCACGGGGCGCGTCACCCTTCCTGCCACGAAGAGCCCGATGCCGAGCGCCACGACGAGGGCGACCGCGCCCCCCGCCAGCATGACGCCGCGGAGCGATTCGTAGGCGGGGGTGGCCGCCTCGAGCGGCGCGGCGAGCCGCAGGGCCCCCACCACCCGGCCGGACTCCGACACGGGCACCGCCACGTAGATGAGCGGTGTGCCCAGCGTGCCCGAGCGCCGCACATCCCGACCGGCGCTTCCGTTGAGCGCGGCGCGGACCTCGGGTCGCGCCGCGTGATTTTCCATCTCGGCCACGTCTGCCGGGCGCCGCTCGGAGTCGGCGAGCACCCGCCCGCCGGGGGCAATGAGGGTGACCCGCGAGTTCGTGCGCCGGGCCGCCCGCTCGGCGAACGTCTGAAGGCTCCTCGCCTCACCACCGGCCCGGAGGCCCGCCCGCGCCTCGTCCTCGAGCACCCGGGCCCCGGTCCCGAGCCGCGCCTCGATGGACTCGACGGCGACGCGCTCGAGGCCCCGGGAAAGATAGAGGCCCGCGAGCATCATGCTCACCGCCACGAAGCCCACGAGGGTCAGGGTGAGCTTGAGGGCGATGCGCCTGCGAAGAGCGTGAACAATTCGGCCGAGCATCAGCTCTCCGGGTCCAGCCGGTATCCGACGCTCTTGACGGTGAGGATGCGGTGCCCCTCCGGCCCCAGCTTGACCCGCAGCCGGCGGACGTGCACGTCCACCGTCCGCGACTCGATCTCGCCCGCGCGCGAGTAGCCCCACACGCGGTCGAGGAGGAACTCGCGCGAGAGCACCCGCCCCTGGGCATCGGCGAGCGCGCTCAGCAGCTCGAACTCCTTGTGGGTCAGGGTCAGGGGGGCGCCCTGCACCGTCACCGTGCGGGTGCCGGGGTCGATGGCGAGGGCGCCCATGGCGATGGCGGCGGCGCCGGGAGCGGGCTTGGCTCGGCGAAGGACGGCGCGCACGCGCGCGAGGAGCTCCTTGGGAGAGAAGGGCTTGACGATGTAGTCGTCGGCGCCCAGCTCGAGCCCGAGCACGCGATCGACCTCATCGCCCTTCGCCGTGAGCATCACGATGGGCAGGGCGACGGTGGCGGGATCCTGGCGGAGCTTGCGGCATACCTCGAGCCCGCCCATGGCGGGCAGCATGAGATCCAGGAGCACGAGGTCCGGGCTGGTGTGGCGGACCTGGCGCAGCGCTTCCTCGCCGCTGCTCGCGCTCGAGACCTGGAAGCCCTCGCGCTCCAGGTGGAAGAGGACGAGGTCGCGGATGTCCCGCTCGTCCTCGACGATGAGCACGCGGCTCGCCATGTCGCCGCTATCTTACCAGCGGCGCGTCTCCCCCAGCTTCAGGATCCAGGCGCGCTCGAGCGGCACCGCGCGACGGGCGGCCTCGGCGAGCATGCGCGCGGGCGGCTCGTCGAGCGGCTCGTCCGCGAGATCGAAGGTGCCCCAGTGGATGCCGAGCAGAGTTCGACCCCGGAGGTCCTGAAAGGCCGCCACCGCCTGTTCGGGCGTCAGGTGCACGAAGCGCATGATGGCGGGCGGCATGTAGGCGCCGATTTGAACGGCCACGAGATCGAAGGGACCCAGGCGCTCGCCGATCTCGCGGAAGCCGTCGAAGTAGCCCGTGTCCCCGCTGAAATAGACGCGACGTGCTGCTCCCGCCACGACCCACGAGGCCCAGAGCCGAGTGTTCGAATCCCACGGGCTCCGCTGGGAGAAATGCTGCGCGGGCGTGCACACGATGCGGAGCCCGTGGTACTCGAGTTCCTGCCACCAGTCGAGCTCGACCACGCGCGTGATCCCCTCTCCCTCGAGCCAGCGCTTGAGTCCGAGGGGCACCACGAAGACCGGGTCGCGTTCGGCGGCGAGCCGCTTGACAGTGCCGAGGTCGAGATGATCGAAGTGGTCGTGAGACAGGAGGACCACGTGGATGGGCGGAAGGTCCTCGAAAGCGAGGCCGGGGGCCTGCAGGCGCTTCGGCCCCGCGAAGGAGACCGGGCTCGCCCGCGGGCCCCAGTGGGGATCCGTGAGCAGGTTGACCCCGTCGAGCTGCAGGAGCACCGTCGCGTGCCCGATCCACGTCACCGTGGGCTCGGAGCCATTGGCGCGCAGGGCGGCGCCGTCATTGGCCTCCCGCGGCACCTCGATCGTCCTGGCCTTGGCCCAGGCCCGTTTCCAGATGAAGGCGAAGCGCGCGGCGCCGGACGGTCGCTCGAAGGCCGGGTTGGTGTTGCGGAAGCCGCCCTCGACGTGATGAGGGGGCTGGCCGGGCACGGGCTCCGTGCCGACCTTCGCGCAGGCGGCGGGAGCGCACACGGCGAGGAGGCAGGCAAGCAGGAGCGACCGCGCGCGGACAGGCACGGTCAGCGAGTCTACCGTGGAACACGACGGCGCGCGACGGCGGTCAGGCCGACTTGGCTCCGTTGCTGCCGTTCCCACGGGCCACCGGCAAGAGCCCGAGCAGCCGGAGACGCTTGCGCAGCGTGTTGCGGTTGATCCCGAGCAGGCGAGCGGCCTTGAGCTGGTTGCCCGCCGATAGCTCCAGGGCATAGCGCAGGAGCGGGGTCTCCACTCTGGCCATCACGCTCCGGTACAGCCGACCGCTCTCCGCCGCCGCGGAATCACGCACGACGATCGGGAGGACGGTGCTCAATAGCCGATCGAACTCCTCCGCATCAGCTCGGCCATCCATGCTGGGTCCTTTCCGAGCCGCCTCCCCGTTGAAGCAGTCTCACGTCGCGAGGCTCGTGAGATCGAGCCTCGCCGTCTGCGCTAGAACTCCTTGTAGTGCAGGAACTTCGCGTCGATCGTGATCACGCCGCGCTCACCCTTCTTCTCCAGCGTCACCTTGCAGTCGATGGCCGAGAGGATGCCATCGCCCCACAGCTCGTTCGAGCGCTCGCGCAGGGCGTCCCCGTACACTCCCACCAGCTCCATGAGCCGGTACTTGAAGGGATCCGTGGTGAGCGGGAAGTCGGTGCGCAGCGGCATGGAAGTCGTCGCCATCGCCGTCTCCGCGTCGATCCCGAGAGCCTGCGCGAGCTTCTTGGCCTCCTCGGCATTCAGCCGGTGCTGCCCGTGGAGGGCCGCTGCGATGTACATGGTGTCCTTGGTCCCGATGGCCTTGCCGAGGTCGTCGTAGGAGAGGCCCTGGGCCTCTCGGGCCTGCCGGATCTTCTGGAGCGCCGCTGCTCGGTCCATGGTGTGTCTCCTTTAGCTTGTGGGGATGAGCTCTCCCGCGGCGCGACTCCCCTCTGCCTGAGCATCGGCGAGAGCCTGCTCCTGGAGGTGGCGTGAGCGCTCCACGAGAAAATGGATGATGTGGCTGCGCAGGCGCGCGTACTCGGGATCGTCGATGATGCTCGAGCGGAAGCGCGGCCGCGGGATCTTGACTTCCACGATCTCGGCAAGGCGCGCGTCGGGGCCGTTGGTCATGAGGGCGATGCGGTCGGAGAGGAGGATGGCCTCGTCGACATCGTGGGTGACCATGAACACGGTGTTCCGCGAGGCCGTCCACATCCGCACCAGCTCCTCCTGGATGACCCCGCGGGTGAGGGCGTCGATCTGAGCGAAGGGCTCGTCGAGGAGGAGCACCTTGGGCTCGGTGGCGAAAGCCCGGGCCAGGCCCACGCGCTGCTTCATGCCCCCGGAGAGGGCCGACGGCCGCTTGTTCTCCGCCCCCGTGAGGCCGACCATCTCCACGTAGCGCTCCACCCATTGCTCGATCTTGCGCGACGGCCACGAAGGATACGCGGAGCGCACGGCCAGTCGCACGTTCTGGGTCACCGTCATCCAGGGCATGAGCGAGAAGTTCTGGAAGACGACCATGCGGTCCATCCCGGGGCCGCTGATCTCCCGGCCCTCCAGCACCACCCCGCCCAGGGAGGCCGTCTCCAGCCCTGCGATGATGTTCAGGAGCGTGCTCTTGCCGCAGCCGGAATGGCCGACCATGGTCACGAACTCACCCCGTTCGACCCCGAAGGCGACGTCGCGGAAGACGCAGAGCTGTCCCCGACCGTCGGGATCGGGGAAGAACTTGGTGGCATGATCGATCTCGAGAAAAGCCATCCGGCGCGTCTATTCCGTGTAGGCGACCAGCTTGGCCACGCGGCCCAGCCCGAAATCGAGGAGCACGCCCACGAGCCCGATGGCGAGGATGGCGAAGATGACGCTGTTCAGCGCGAGATTGTTCCACTCGTTCCACACGAAGTAGCCCACCCCCGTGCCCCCGATCAGCATCTCGGCGGCCACGATGGCGACCCAGGCGCTTCCGATCGAAATACGCAGCCCGGCCAGGATGGCGGGGGCGGCGGCGGGCAGGATGACCTGGAAGAAGCGCCGGGGCCAGGAGAGCTGGAGGAGCCGCGACACGTTGAGATAGTCCTTCTTGATGCTCGCCACCCCGAAGGCGGTGTTGGCCATGGTCGGCCACAGCGAGGACATGAAGATCACGAGCACGGCCGCCTGCCCCGCGTTCTTGATCGTGTAGAGGAAGAGCGGCATCCAGGCGAGCGGCGAGATCGGCTTGAGGATCTGGATGAAGGGATTGGCCGCCTTGAAGAGTGCGGGCGAGGACCCCAGGGCCACCCCGAGCATGATCGCCACCACGGAGGCGGCGAGATAGCCCATGACGAGCCGGCCCAGGCTATAGCCGAGCTGGAGGCCGAAGCCCTTGTCGTTGGGCCCGCGGTCATAGAAAGGGTCGGCGAGCATGTGCCATGACGTCTGGGCGACGGCCACCGGCCCGGGAATCCCCGACCCCTTGCTTCCTTTCCCGCCCGCGCCCGCCAGAGCCTGCCAGGCACCGAGGCAGACGACGAGGAGCACGAGGCTGTACACCACCGTCCTCACGCGCTCGCGCCGCGCCGCCGTCATGGCCATCAGGCGCGCTTGATGGCGAAGCCGCTCAGGTACTCGGCGGGCTTCGCGGGATCGAAGGTCTTCTGCTTGCCGAGCAGGAAGGCGTGGGTCACCGAGTTCTTGTCGGGCGCCTTGTAGCCGAGCGACTTCATGACCTCGCGACACTGGTCGGCTGCGAACACCTGCCCGGCGACCTTGGCGTAGTCGAGATCGCCCTTGACGTAGCCCCACCGCTTCATCTGGGTGAGGATCCAGATAGCCATGGAGTGATACGGAAAGGGATCGAAGTCCACCCGATCCGGCACGTTCATCTTCTGGCCGAGGCCGTTGTCGAACTGACCCGTGAGCACCGCCTCCACCACTTCGACAGGCTGGTTGAGGTAGTTGCGGGGGGCGATGGCCGCCGCGATGTCCTTGCGGTTCTTCTTGTCGTGGGCGTACTGGGTGGCATCGACGATGGCCCGGAAAAGGGCGCCGAACGAGTTGGGCGAGCTCTCCGCGAAGTCCTTGCGCGCGGCAAAGGCGCAGCAGGGATGCCCCGGCCAGATGTCCTTGGAGAGCATCCAGATGAAGCCCTCGTTCTCGTACACGGCGCGCTGGTTGAATGGATCGGGGCCGAGGTAGCCGTCGAGGTTGCCCGCCCGCAGGTTGGCCACCATCTCGGGCGGCGGCACCGCGCGGATCTGGATGTCCTTGTCGGGATCGAGGCCGGCCTCCGCCACCACGTAGCGGAGCAGGAAGTTGTGCATCGAGTAGTCGAAGGGCACCCCGAACTTGAAGCCCTTGAAGTCGGCGGCGCTCTTCACGCCCTTGTGCTTGTTGGCCAGGGTGATCGCCTGGCCGTTGATGTTCTCGACGGCGGGCATCACGTAGGGCACTTCCTGCGATCCGATGCCCATGCTGATGGCCAGCGGCATGGGCGACAGCATGTGGGTGGCGTCACTCTCCTTGTTGATGGAGAGGTCGCGGATCATGGCCCAGCTCGAGGCCTTCACCACCTGGGCATTGAGGCCGTACTTCTTGTAGAAGCCCATGGGCTCGGCCATGATGATCGGCGTCGCGCACGTGATGGGGATGAACCCGATCTTGAGATCTTTCTTCTCGGGCGTCCCGAGCTTGGCCTGGGCCAGCGCCTTGGCGGCCTGGAGTGGGAAGACGTCCGCGAGGGCGGCGGCGGCCGCTCCCGCGCCGACGACCTTGAGGAAGTCCCGGCGGTCCTCGAAGACCGCATGCCGGACCGAGCGCTCGACGAGGCGATCGATCACAGCCTCGGTGTTCTCGGGTTTTGCCTCCATCGGTGTCTCCCCTCCCCCGTTCGGGGTCGGCGCTCGATTTGGGGACGAATCGCCCGACCTGAGCAGAGCAAGGCCTGTGCCTCGACTTGGCTCCAAGCAAATCAACAGGTTCAGCGAGGCGGGGAAAATCAGTGACGCCGGATTGCCCACGAGATAAGCAAACGCGCCGCTATCGTGAGCAAGCCGTGGGCAGTCTCTCTGCCTACGATGTGGGCATGAACGAGACGTGAGCGCTCACCACGCGCCACCCTTCAGGGGTGCGAGCCCACGTCTGGCTCTGGCGCCCCTGTCGACCGGACTCGAGGCGCTGGAACTCGGTATTGGCCGTCGCGACGTCGCGGCCGAACGTGGTGATGACGGTGTTCTTGAGCTGGCGCCTCAGATCGCTCTTGGGGCGCGCCAGGCGCGATCCATGGACGGCCTCGAAGCCATAGGCGTTGTCCGTCAAGGAATAGCGGATGACTCGCGGATCACGCCAGAAGCAGGAGTCCAGGACTTCGATGTCGTTGGCATTCAACGCCTTCTCGTAGCGCTGGAAGGCCGCCGTTACCTCGACGACGACGTCGGGCAGATTGATCTCCACCGTTCGGTCTCCTTTGCCGGGAGTCTCCCTCGATGAGCGTCTCCCGAGACGCCGATCATCCGGCGATGCGGGCAGCCACCACGCCTTCGCGCTCCAGGGCGGCCGCGACACGGAACAGCGCGGCCTCGTTCCACGGCGCGGCCACCAGCTGGACGCCCAGGGGAAGCGGCCCAGCGTCGGCCACGGGCACGGAGATCACGGGCAGCCCGATGAAGGACAGCGGCTGGGTGTAGAGCCCGAGGTTCGGTCTCGTCTGCACCGTCACTCCCGCGAGGGTCATGGTCTCCTGGCCTATCTTGGGCGCCGGGCACGGCGTCGTCGGGGTCAGCAGCACGTCCACCGACCGGAAGATCTCGCGCACGCGCTCCCGATACCAGGCCCGGAAGCGCTGGGCCTGGACATACAGCGCTCCCGGCACGAACGCGCCGGCGAGAAAGCGGTCGCGTGTCAAGGGATCGAAGTCCATGGGCCGGCGCTTGAGGTCGTCCCGGTGAAGGCTGGCGCCCTCGGACGCCGTGATGATCATGGCCGCCGCCCGCGCCCGATGGGCCTCGGGCACGGTCACGCGCCGCGTGGCTCCGAGGGCCTTGGCGACCCGCTCCACTGCGGCAAACACCTCGGGCTCGCCTCCCGCCGCGAAGTGACCGTCCGCGACGGCGAGGCGAAGTCCGCCGGTTCCGTCCGCGAGTCGCGGAAGACACGGCTCCACGTTGCGCCCCGCGCACACGGGATCGGCGGCATCCGGCCCCTGCATCACGTCGTAGGTGACGGCCAGATCGCGCGCGGAAGTCGCGAGAGGACCCACGTGGTCGAAGCTGATGCCGAAGAGGGCGGTGCCGGCCCTGGACAGTCGCCCATAGGTGGGCTTGAGCCCGAAGATGCCGCAGAGCGCGGCGGGGACGCGGATCGAGCCATTCGTGTCCGATCCCAGGGCGAAGGGAACGAGCCCCGCCCCCACCGCGGCGCCCGATCCGCCCGACGACCCACCCGCCACTCTGCCGGGATCGTGGGGATTGTGCGTTGGTCCATAGTGCGTGTTCTCGGTGGTGAAGCCGAAAGCGTACTCGTCCATGTTCAGCGCGCCCACGAGAACGGCGCCCGCGCCGCGCAGCCGGGCGACCACGGTCGCGTCCCTGGCCGCCCGCGGACGCTCGGCATTGATCCGGGATCCCGCCAGCGTGGTCAGCCCCGCGACGTCGAAGAGATTCTTGACCGCGAAAGGAACTCCCGCGAGCGGACCCACCACCTTACCCGCCCCGATGTCGGCGTCCACGGCCTCGGCCTCGCGCAAGGCGCCCTCGGCGACGACGGCCGTGAAGCAGTTCAGCTCCCCGTCGCGCGCGCGTATGCGCTCGAGGGTGGCGGCCACGAGGTCTCGCGCCGTCACGCGGCGGCCACGGACCTCCTCAGCCATGCCGAGGGCGTCGAGATGGCTCACGGCTCGAATACCGGCGCCGTCTCGGCGCCGCCCACGGGAAAATCCCGGATGAGGGCGCCCGCGGCGAAGAGCATGGCCAGATGCCGCGCCACCCCCTCGCGGCACTCCGCGGGAATGGTCAGCCCGAGGAGCGGAGCGACCTCGTCGACGTACCGAGCGATTTTCTCGGGCTTGGACGCGGGTTCGGGCGCGCCGCTCATGCCAGATGGCAGGCGGCGAAGTGGTCGCCGCTCGTGACCTTTAGCATCGGCATCTCCTCCACGATGCGGCCAAGATACATGACGGACGCCCGATCGGCCAGAAGGCGCGCACGTTTCGCGCTCACCTGCCCGCGGAGTGGCGATCCTACATCTTGCGCAGGGCGAGCGGACCCAGGCTCCAGAGAACGTTCCGGCAGCACGTCCAGGCGAGATCGATGGCTCGCTGAAGCTCAGGAGCCGAGCGAGCGAGGAGACGGACGGCCACTCCGCCTCGGGAGAGCATGGTCACTCCCGCTCTCGCCTCGAGCCCAGTCCCCTCGAGCAACGTCGACAGGCTCGACGCGAGGTCATCGAGGCGCCCATACCTTGGCGAGAGACAGACGACCGTGGCGACGTAGGCCATGCCTTCGGCGGCACCGAGCCCACCCCATCCCTGGGCGCCACCCAGGATCAGCCGGTCCTTGAAGAGCAGACCCTCCGAGTCGCGCACGATCGTGCCGGTGTCGAGCAGATCGAAGCGCCAGGCCTCGCCGCGCGCCGCGCGCCCGACGGCCCAGGCGTCGCAGAGCACGGCGGAGGCGCCCGGAGCCATCTCGACCTCCACGCTCTGCACGAGGCGGGCCCCCGGCGAGGGAATGACATGATCCGGCATGTACTCGAGCCGCGCGCCCTCATCCACGCGAAAGACCACGCGCTGGACGGAAGCGGCTCCCGTGCTGCGGTAGACGCGGGTCGCGCTCGGCGTCGAGAGACAGACGTGGCTCCCCGGGCCGAGCTCCACGCGTGTCTCGAGCCAATCGCCGCCGAGCACGCCGCCCGTCGGGTTCAGGACAAGCAGCGTGGCCGCTCCCGTGCCGTCGAGGTCCACGGGCTCGAGCGCCTGGAGGGGCAGCGTGAAGCGCCGGCCCGTCAGGACCGTGCGGTCGGCGCGGCGCTCGAAGGCGAGACCAAGGAAGCCGTCGCGCCCCGTGCGCGGGGGCGACGGCGCCTCAGGCCTCGAAGAGGAGCTCGCGGCGAATCCAGTCCACCACGCGGTCGGCGCCGGTTCCATCACGAAGGTTGGTGAAGATGAAGGGTCGGTCGCCCCGCATCCGCTTGGAGTCCCGCTCCATCACGGAGAGATCGGCGCCGACGTAGGGCGCGAGGTCGATCTTGTTGATGACGAGCAGATCGGAGCGGGTGATGCCGGGCCCGCCCTTGCGCGGGATCTTGTCCCCTTCCGCCACGTCGATGACATAGATGGTCGCGTCCACGAGCTCCGGGCTGAAGGTGGCGGCGAGGTTGTCGCCCCCGCTCTCCACGAAGAGCATCTCGAGGGCGGGGAAGCGGCTGAGCAGCTGGTGCGCCGCTTCGAGGTTGACGGAGGCGTCCTCGCGGATGGCCGTGTGTGGGCACCCGCCCGTCTCCACGCCCATCACCCGCTCCGACGGCAGGGCGCCTCGTCGGATCAGGAACTGCGCGTCTTCCTGCGTATAGATGTCGTTGGTGATCACGGCGACGTCGTAGCGATCGCGCAAACGCAGGCAGAGCGACTCCACGAGGGCCGTCTTGCCCGAGCCCACGGGCCCGCCGATGCCGATGCGAAGCGGCCGGGGAATCCTGGAGTCAGCGCTCACGAGCGGAAGAGTCTCGCCACGCGCGCGATGACGGGATGGAGCGCCCACAGGACGCGCTGCCCCTCCATCTGCCCCATGGAGAGGAGCCGCAGCGCCGCGCCGATGAGAAGCGCCGTGGTCGAATAGAGATAGGCGGCGGCCGCCGCCTCCGCCTCCCAGCCGAGCACGGCGGCCGTCAAGCCATAGCCGACGGCGTGATGGCCCGGCACGAGCGCCTTGTCGACATCCGCCGAATAGGTTGCGAGCCGCGAATCACCGGTGAGGGCAGCGGCCACCCGGAGGGTCTGGCGCCCCATCTGGCGGCTGCCCTCGCGGAATTCCTTCACGGCCTTCATGGCCTCGAGGGTGGCGTCGATCTCGCGGCACGCGTCGAGATCATCGCGGGCGGCCGCACGGAGCGTCCCCACGGCCGCAGTGGCGTCGCACGGCCCGACCGAGCCTTCGAGCTGCGCCATGAGAAAGCGCTCGAGATCCTCGCGTCCTTTCACCCGGCCCTGCTGGCAATAGGTCTCGAGACCGAA
>QHSC01000181.1 GCA_003220345.1 Candidatus Rokuibacteriota bacterium
CTGTGCGGCCATCCAGCGCTCGGTGACGAGACCGTCCTTGTAGAGCGATTGTGCGGATTCGTGCACCGTCACCGGACCTCGAAGCGCCGTGATCAGCGGCGCCAGGGTGACCCGATCGAGCAGCGTGCCGGGCGCGCCGGCGATCACGAGCGTGGTGGCGTTGACGCGCGGCGCGAAGGCACGCAAGTCGTAGTGAGCCAGCGTCGCCCGCACTGCCTCGGCCTGCGCCGGGAATGCCCTGAGGTAATCGTTGATCTCTTCCAGAGGGTAGGCGTGCGTCTTCGGCGCGAGCGCCATCGTGTCGTAAAAGAGCGCCGGCGCGGTCACCACGTGCGTGGCTCCGGGGGCCAGGGCCGCCGTGATGAGGGCAAGGTCGTTCCCGGACACGACCAGCCGCGTCGCATCCAGCTCGCGCCGGGTCAGCAGGAATTGCAGGCCCCTGATGCTGTCGGCGACGATGCTCCGGAAGACGTAGGAGGCGGCATCGTCGATGCGCTCGGTGAGCAGGCCGGGGAACATTGCCGCGTAGGGTGAGTCGGCATTCCGCTGACCGCGTCCGGCCAGCGAGAAGGTGATGTAGCGGCTCCGCTGCAGATTGGCCGTCCCCTGCGGGATGATCTCGAGGACGCTCTGGTACTTGGGCGAATAGTAGATCGCCGGAAAGGGCCCGGCGCCGGCCGGGATGCTCAGATAGCCGAACAGACGGTAGGCCCCGACGCTGGTGAGCCGCACCCCATACAGCGTGGCAAACGGGGTGGTCCGGAGCGGAACGACGTCGATCTCGGGCCGCGCCGGATAGCGCGCCAGCGCTTCCAGCGTTTCCTGCCAGTAGTCGCGAAACCCGGGGGATGTTGGATCCATCACGCGCTCAGCTCGCGGCCGAGGAGATGAGACGCGAAGAACCGGTCGACGACGGCGCCGTGCCTGGCGCGTCCGGCGTCGTGGCCGTGACCGTCATAGGGATACAGAACCTTGTCCTTGGCGCCGATCCTGTCGAACAGCGCATGACCGGTTTCCGGTGGGCATACATTGTCCTGCAGTCCGATGTTCACGATGATCGGGCAGACGATCCGGTCGGCGAAGTTGATCCCGTCGAAGTAGGCGACGGTTTCCTCGACTTCCGGTCGGCGCTCGGGGTGGCGCCTCACGTAGTCGTTGATCTCCTCGTAAGGATACGTGTGCGTCAGCTCGATGGCATCCACGAAGCCGCAGAGGTACGGGGCGCCCGCGGCCGCCGCGCGCACCTCCGAGCGCATGGCGGCCGTCGTGACCGTCAGCCCGCCACCCTGGCTGCTTCCGGTGACGCCGATACGCTCCGGATCCACCTCGGGCCGCCCCAGCAAGAAATCGATGCCGCGCCAGGCGTCGACGTAGAAGCCACGGTACGCGTAGGTGTGCCGGTCGACGATGTTGTGCGTCAGCAGGTTCGGATACCCGGGATTGAACTGGCGCATGCTCCGGAGCTTGCCGCGTGGGGCCACCGACAGCGCGAGGTAGCCCTTCCGCGCCCATTCCTTGGGAATCGGCGGGTCCATCTGATAGCCGGGCAGGAACATGATCGCCGGCGTGCGTGCCGCGCGCCGCGCCGGGCGGCAATACCAGCCGGCCACCCGCACGTGCTCGATGCTCGTGTAGAAGACCTGGAACACTTCGACGTCGTCCGAGGTCCGAAGGGGGTCGGGCACGACCTCCGCGTCCAGGGGAATCGCGGCCGCCTGCCCCAGCACATCGCTCCAGAAGGCGTCGAAGTCCAGCGGCTTGCGCACCCTCGACCGGTACTCCGCGGCTCCCTCGTTCGGCATCGCCCCTCCTCCAGCATGCCATGTTACGCGATTTCGGAAGCCAAGCAGGTGGGGTCAGGTCTTGCAATGTAACAGTGGGGATTCGGCGAGCGTATCGTCACTGAGACACGGCCGGTTCGCGACTCAAGGTGTGAACGCAGCGATACACGCTGCGATTTACCCACTGTTGTATTGCAAGACCTGACCCCACCTAGCCTCACCACCTAGCCCCACTGTTGGATTGCAAGACCTGGACCCATCTCGCGTTATGAAGTCTGCGGCTCGGACGTGGAGGACAGCGCGACCAGGGTATGCCGCGCAATCATCAGGTCCTCGTCGGTCGGGATGACGCGGACCATGCACCGACTATCCGGCCGGCTCACCGTGTCGGCATGGGCCGTGTTGCGCTCGGGGTCGAGCCGGAGCCCGAGGTGCTCGAGCCCCTGGCAGGCCTCCCATCGGACGGGGGCGGCCCGCTCGCCGATGCCGCCGGTGAAGACGAGCAGGTCGAGCCCGCCCAGCGCCGCCGCGAAGGCGCCGATACTCTTTCGGAGCTGATAGCAGAACATGGAAACCGCTTGGGCGGCGGCCGGCTCCCGATCCCGCCGCTCCAGCAGCGTCTTCATGTCCGGGCTCGATCCCGAGACGCCCAGCAGGCCCGACTCGTTGTTCACGAGCCGCTCCAGCCGGTCGGCATCATAGCTTTTCCCTCTCAGCAGGTAGATCGCGATGCCGGGGTCCAGGTCTCCGCTGCGGGTTCCCATCATGAAGCCGCCCGCAGGCGTCAGGCCCATCGTCGTGTCCACGGGCATCCCGTCCCTCACCGCGGCCATGCTGGCGCCATTACCCAGATGCGCGATGATGGTTCGTCCACGGGCGGCCGGCCCGAGCCGCCACACGATGTATTCGTAGGAGAGGCCGTGGAAGCCGTAGCGTCGGATCCCGGCATCCCAGAGCGTGCGGGGCAGCGGCAATCGCCGGGCCAGCTCGGGCATTCGATGGTGGAACGCCGTATCGAAGCAGGCAACCTGAGGCAGCGCGGGGAACCGCGCGGTCACTGCCTCCATGACCGACAGCTCGCTGGGGAGATGCAGCGGGGCCAGGGGGACGAGCCCGCGGAGAGCCTCGAGGAGGCGCGCATTCACGCGTTCCGGCGCCGTGTGCTCGGCTCCGCCGTGGACCAGGCGATGCCCGACGGCGTCCAGCGCGGAAAGCCCGCGGCGCTCCAGCGCGTCGAAGACCGCATGCACCGCAGTGGCGTGGTCAGGATAGTCGCCCGCCGTCTCCGTCGCGGCCGCATCGCCATCGTTCAGCCGGAAGCGCCCCTCCTTCAGGCCAATCCGCTCCACCGCGCCCGCCACCAGCCGGCTCTCGTCGCCCCCTGCCGCGGCGGCCTTGTGTTCGTAGACCGCGAACTTCAGCGAGGAGGAGCCGGCGTTGAGACAGAGGATCCCGCCCGCCTTCGCCGTCATGTCTCTGTCCACTTCCACTCGCGCACGTCCGGCATGTCCTCGAGGTGCTCGCGGATCCACGTCTGGTGGCGGGCCAGCATGGCCTCGCAGTGCTCGACCAGCGCGGCCGCCCGCCCGGCCATCGGCGAGGCCCGCCGCACTGCCTCCAGGGCGAGGTGATAGCGGCTCATCTCGTTCCTCACCACCATGTCGAACGGTGTCGTGGTGGTGCCTTCCTCGTTGAACCCGCGCACGTGGAAGCGATCGACGTTGGGGCGGCCATGCACCATCTCGTGGATGGCGCGCTGATAGCCGTGAAAGGCGAAGACGACCGGCGCGTCCCGTGTGAAGAGCTCGACGAAGGCGGCCTCCTCCAGCCCGTGGGGATGGAAGCGGCGGGCGAAAAGTGTCATGAGATCGACGACGTTGACCACGCGCACCCGTAGCTGAGGCGCGAAGCGCCTCAAGAGCCAGGCCGCCGCCACTGTCTCCAGCGTCGGGATATCGCCCGCGGCGGCGAGCACCACGTCGGGGTTCTTCCCCTCATCGTTGCCGGCCCAGGACCAGACGGACGCCCCCCGGGCACAGTGCTCGATGGCCGAGGTCATGTCGAGCCACTGCAGCTGTGGCTGCTTGTCGATCACGATGAGGTTGACGTAGTTCCGGCTCCGGAAGCAATGGTCGGCGACGGAGAGGAGGCAGTTGGCGTCCGGGGGGAGGTAGATGCGTGACACGGTGCCCTTCTTGGAGAGGACCACGTCGATGAGCCCCGGCCCCTGATGGCTGAACCCGTTGTGATCGTTTCGCCAGCAGGTAGAGGTCAGCAGGATGTTAAGCGAGGCGATGGGTGCCCGCCAGGGCAACTTCGTGCCCTCCTCGAGCCACTTGGCGTGCTGCACCGTCATCGAGGCCGACACCATGGCAAAGGCTTCGTAGCTCGCGAAGAGCCCGTGCCGTCCGGTGAGGACATAGC
>QHSC01000062.1 GCA_003220345.1 Candidatus Rokuibacteriota bacterium
GGACTGGAGCTGGAGGCGCCGCGTCCCGGCGAGATCGCCACGTGCGCGAACAAGTGCGTCTTCTGCTTCATCCATCAGCTTCCCAAGGGCATGCGCAAGAGCCTCTACGTCAAGGACGACGATTTCCGCCTCTCCTTCCTCCACGGCAACTACATCACGCTGACGGATCTGGAGGATACCGAGCTGCGGCGCATCGAGGAGCAGCGCCTCTCGCCGCTCTACGTCTCCGTCCACGCCACGGAGCCCGACCTCCGCCACCGCCTCCTGGGTCAGCCCGCGGTCCGCGGCGAGCTCATGCCGCGCATGGAGCGTCTCGCCAAGGCCGGCATCGTCATGCACGCCCAGATCGTGCTCGTGCCCGAATGGAATGACGGCCCGCACCTCGAGCGCTCGGTCCGCGACCTCGCGCGCCTGCATCCTCAGGTGGCGACCACGGCCGTGGTGCCCGTCGGGCTCACCCGCCATCGCGAGCGCCTGCCGCGGCTGCGCACGCTGACCGACGCGGAGGCGGAGGCGCTCGCGGAGACCGTCGAGGGCTGGCAGCAAGAGTTCCTGGGGAGGCTGGGCAGCCGCTTCGTCTGGGCCTCGGACGAGGTGTATCTCCAGGCCGGGCGCCCGCTGCCCCGGGCGGCGGCTTACGAGGGCTTCCCCATCCTCGAGGATGGCGTGGGACTCGTGCGGCGCTTCACCGACACCTTCGCCCGCGCGGCGGGGCGGCTTCCGTGCCGGCAAGATCCTCCGCGCCGCGTCACCGTCGTCACCGGCGAGATGTTCGCCCCGTTCCTCCGCGGACTGCTCGCCGATCTTGCCGTCCCGGGTCTCGACGTCGAGCTCGTTCCCATCGCGAACGAGTGGTTCGGTCGCGGCATCGGCGTCGCGGGACTCCTGACCGGACGGGACATCCGCGAGCAGCTCGCGGGACGCGTGCTGGGCGAGGCGGTCCTCGTTCCCGCGGCGGCGGTCAGGGAAGGTGACGGTGTCTTTCTCGACGACGTCGCGCCCCGCGAAGTCGCGGCAGCCCTCGGCGTCCCGGTGCTGGTCGTGGAGTCGACCGGCTCCGCCCTCATCGCGGCCCTCGCCGCCCGCTGACCGAGGCGCTCGCCGTGATCCGTCCCGTCCTCGCGATCGTGGGCCGCCCCAACGTGGGCAAGTCCACCCTCTTCAACCGTCTCGTGGGACGTCGCCGCTCCCTCGTCCACGACGTGCCGGGGGTGACGAGGGACCGTCTCTACGGCACCGTCACCCACGAGCGCTGGCAGGCGACGGTGGTCGACACGGGCGGGTTCGATCCAACCACGGAGTCCGATCTGGTAGCCGCGGTCCGCGCCCAGGTCATGCTCGCCATCGAGGAGGCCGACCTCGTCATCTTCGTGGTGGACGGGCGCGCCGGGCTGACCGGGCTCGACGAGGAGATCGCGGGCATCTTGCGAAAGAGCGAGCGCCCCATCGTGGTCGCCGTGAACAAGATCGACGGGGGAGGGCAGGAGGACGCGCTCACCGACTTCTATCGTCTGGGCTTCCAGACGCTGCAGACCGTATCGGGCGAGCATGGCCGCGGGGTCGCCGAGCTGCTCGAGACTGCGCGCGCGCTCGCGCCCCCGCCCGTGGTCGAGACGCACGCGGAGGGCGTCCGGGTGGCCATCATCGGCCGGCCCAACGTCGGCAAGTCCTCGCTCGTCAACGCGGTCCTGGGTGAGCCGCGCGTCCTCGTCCACGTGCTGCCCGGCACCACGCGCGACAGCGTGGACACGCCCGTGACCTTCCGCGACCGCCCCTACCTTCTCATCGACACCGCGGGCATCCGCCGCAAGGGGCGCGTGACGGAGACGCTCGAGAAGCTCTCCGTGGTCATGGCCCTCAAGAGTCTCGAGCGCGCTGACGTGGCCGTGCTCGTGATGGACGCCTCCGAGGGCGTCACCGCGCAAGACGCCCACATCGCGGGCTACGCCCACGAGGCGGGGCGCGCCATCGTGCTCGCCGTCAACAAGTGGGATCTCGTGCCGCCCGATCTCGTCGGCAAGGCCGACGTGACGGCGCAGATCCACGAGCGGCTGCCCTTCCTCGACTACGCGCCGATCTGCTTCATCTCCGCCATCAAGGGCTGGGGCCTCCGCGATCTGTTCGACACCGTCGACACCGTGGCGGGCGAGGCGCGCAAGCGACTGCAGCCAGGCGAGCTGATCTCGATCTTCCGTCAAGCCGTCGAACGCCGGCCGATCTCTTCTCGCGGCGCGCCACTGCGCGTTCATAGCGTGCAGCAGGTCGCGGTCTCGCCGCCCACCTTCGCGGTCAAGGTGAACTGGGCGGGCAAGCTCCACTTCTCCTACGAGCGCTATCTCGTCAACTCGCTCCGTCACGCGGCGGGATTCGCCGGCTCGCCCATTCGCCTCCTGTTGCGTCACGCGCCCCGCCGGAAGTCGCTCGGGGGTGGGCGACAACCGAGCCACCGTAAGGGCAACTCGGCCCGAGGTTCGCGCTGAGACGCCGCCGAGTGCTGAGGTGAGGGCTCCTAAGTAGGCAGAACCCCTAGCAAAAATCGTTAGGCCCCTAGGGGGACTGTGCTAACATCCACTCGGCGGCACAGACCACGATCCAGCGAGGACTCATGGCGACCAATCCTGAGCAGGACGAATACTTGGACGAGGACGAACGGGACGACATCGCCCAACGAAGCATCTTCTCGGCCGGCTGGTTCCGAGCGCTGCTCGTCCTGACCGTCCTGGCCATCGTCGTCGTCGTGTCGCTGCCGTATCTGCTGAACTGGCTCGAGCCCACGCCGACGACGGTGCCCAAGCCGCAGACCAAGGCGAGCGAGCCGGCACCGGCCGCGCCAGCCGCGCCCGCCCAGACCGCGGGGACCGCGCCGGCCGCCAAGCCGGAAACGACCGCACCCCCCGCGATCGCGCAGACGGAAGCGCCCAAGCCCGCGCCGGCCGCGCCGACGCCGGCTGACCGTCCGCTCGGCACCGCCCCGCTACCTGCTGCTCCCCCTCAGGCGCCACCGGCCGCGACGGGCAAGACCGCGGCCGCCAAGCCGGAGGCGGTCAAGCCTCCCGTCGCCGCGGCGGCGCCCAAGCGCGTGCCCGCCCCCGCGCCCGCCGCCGGCGGAAGCTACTGGATTCAGGTGGGCGCGTTCGCCCAGGAAAAGAACGCCGAGACCCTGGCCAAGACGCTGCGCGCCGAGCAATTTCCCGTCGAGATCGCGCGGATGAACCGTGGAGGCGGCAGCGCGAGCGCGCCCGCGCCCGCCAAGTCCGTGGAACCGGGAGGCCAGAACCAGCTCGTCATCACGGGCTCGACTCCGGATGCCGTCAATGCCGCGCTCAAGGGCAAGGGCACCGCGCAGGTCGTCAAGGGCGGGATCGTCGTCAATCCTTCCTACGACCTCGAGACGGCCATGTCGCTCTCCTCGGCGCTCAAGAAGGAAGGCTTCAAGGTCGTCATCCGCCGTGCCAAGAGCGGCCCCGCGCCCGCCCCGGCTGCCCCCGTCGCAGGGGGCGGCACGACCTATCACGTCGTGCGCGTGGGCGGCTTCGCCGATCGGGCCAAGGCCCTGCAGGCGCGCGCCGATCTCGAAGCCAAGGGCCATGCAGGCTTCCTCACTCAGGGCGCGCCGCGATGATGGCGAACGCGCAGGTGAGCAGGTCCGTTCGCGAGTCGATCCCGATCGAGGGGAGGTGACGGCACTGACGAAGAATGACCTCATCAATGCGGTGGCGGCTCATGGACTGTCCAAGCGGCAGTCCGCCTCGGTGGTGGAGTCGCTATTCGACATCATCTTCCGGTGCTTCGAGAAGGGCGAAGACGTGAAGATCGTCGGGTTCGGCCACTTTCGCATCCGGCGCAAGGCCTCCCGGCGCGGCCGCAACCCGCAGACCGGCGACAGCATCGAGATCACCGCCCGGAAGGTGCTGACCTTCAAGCCGAGCAAGGGGCTGAAGATCCGCATCAACCACCACGCGCAATCGTGACGGGAGGACGGCGGTCGTGAGCGCCGAAGTGCCGGGGCGGGACCTCGACGCGCAGGAACGGCCCGCGATCCCGGACAAGCTCTACTACCGGATCGGCGAGGTCGAGGGCATCACGGCCATTCCGGCCTATGTCCTCCGCTACTGGGAGTCGGAGTTCAAGCTCCTGCGCCCCAAGAAGAATCCCGCGGGTCAGCGTCTCTATCGCAGGCGTGATCTCGACCTCGTCCTGCGCATCAAGGGGCTCCTCTACGAGGAACGGCTGACCCTCGAAGGCGCCAAGAAGCGGCTCCACGCCGAGAGCCGGGGCGCCGGGCAGCTCGACCTGGGCGTGCGCGGCCAGGCGCTCGAAGCGGCGCTCCGACGCACGCGGGATCAATTGCGCGCGCTTCGCGATCGACTCGCGCCTCCCAAGAGCTAACTATCTCAGCTCCCGTCGTCTTGTCTTTCCCTCTGGGCCCCCGTACAATGCGCTTGGGTCGGGGCGTGGCGCAGCCCGGTAGCGCACTTGACTGGGGGTCAAGGGGTCGCAGGTTCAAATCCTGTCGCCCCGACCAATTTCATGTGAGCGACAACGGCAGATCCTCGGATCTGCCATTTTTTTGCTCGCGGATCGGTGAACGGTGATGCCGGCGGTGATTCTCGTCACCAATGACGACGGCGTCCATGCGCCGGGCCTGGCCGCCCTCGCCTCGGCCCTGGACGAGCTGGGCGATGTGTACGTGGTGGCGCCCGACCGCGAGCAGAGCGCGGTCGGCCACGCGCTGACCCTGCACCGACCCCTCCGCGTGACCACCGTTGGCGAGCGGCGCTTCTCCGTCAACGGGACGCCCTCGGATTGCGTCAACCTCGCGGTGCTGGGTCTGCTCCCGGAGCGTCCGGTGCTCGTCGCCGCCGGCATCAACCACGGCTCGAATCTCGGCGACGATGTCACGTACTCCGGCACCGTCTCGGCTGCGATGGAGGGAACGCTCCTGGGCGTGCCGTCCATGGCGGTGTCCCAGTCGGATCCCGAGACGGGCACTCTCGACGGGGCGCAGGCGGTGGCCAAGCTCGTGGCGAGCCGCGTGCTCGTCGAGGGACTTCCGGGCAAGACGCTGCTCAACATCAACGTGCCCGCGGGTCCGCTCGCGGGCATCCGGATGACGCGACTCGGCCATCGCGTCTACCAGGAAAAGGTGGTGCGGGAGACGGACCCGCGCGGCCTGCCGTACTACTGGATCGGCGCGGGGCCGCCCGTGTGGAGCGAGGACGAGGCCTCCGACATCGCGGCCGTGCACCGCGGGATGGCCAGCGTCACGCCCCTGCATCTGGATCTCACGCACCACGGGGCGCTCCAGCGCATGGGCGAGTGGGACGGCGCCCTGAGCGCGCTGCTCAAGAAGCGCCTGCGATGATCCACGCGGGCAACGGCCAGGCGGGGTCGCAGCGCTACGCGCGCGAGCGCGAGCGCATGGTCGCCGAGCAGCTGGTGCCGCGCGGGATCAAGGACGCGCGGGTGCTGGAGGCCATGGGGAAAGTGCCGCGGCATCTCTTCGTGGACGAGGCGCTGCGAGACAAGGCCTATGGCGATCACCCGCTCCCCATCGGCGAGGGACAAACCATATCCCAGCCCTTCATGGTCGGGAGGATGACCGAGCTGCTGCGACTCGCGGGGACGGAGAAGGTGCTCGAGGTGGGGACGGGGAGCGGCTATCAGGCCGCCGTGCTCGCCCATCTCGCGGGGCGCGTCTGCGCCATCGAGCGGCTGGCGAAGCTGGCCACGCGCGCTCGCGAGACGCTCGAGGGCCTCGGGATCACGAACGTGTGGGTGCGGACGGCCAACGGCACCTTCGGCTGGCCGGACGAGGCGCCCTTCGATCGCATCCTGGTCGCCGCGGGCGGGCCCTCCGTTCCCCCGCCGCTTCTCGAGCAACTGGCCGAGGGGGGGCGGATGGTGATGCCCGTGGGGCCGGCGAACTACCAAAAGCTGCAGGTGATCGACAAGATCGGAGGGCAGCCGCGCGTCACCGAAGACTCCGAATGCGTCTTCGTGAAGTTGATCGGCAAGTTTGCGTGGGAAGCGTAAAATAGCCAGGTCGGGCGGGGCGTAGCGCAGCTTGGTAGCGCGCCTGCTTCGGGAGCAGGAGGTCGCTGGTTCAAATCCAGTCGCCCCGACCATTTTCCTTTCGCGCCATCGCTCGTGAGCATGACCTTCGTTCGGAGCGCCGCGGAGATCGTCGTCGAGGGACGCGTGCAGGGCGTGGGCTACCGCAACTTCGCCCACCGCAAGGCCGCGCAGCTCGGCCTCCACGGCTACGTCATGAACCTCAAGGACGGGAGAGTGCGCGTGCGGGTGGAAGGCAGTCGGGAGCTGATCCAGGAGCTGGCGCGCGAGCTCGAGAAGGGTCCGCCGCTCGCCGGCGTCGCCTCCGTGTCGATCGCCTGGCGCCCGCCCACGGGCCGCTTCACGTCCTTCGAGGTGCGCTACGCGGAGTTCGACGCGTGAAGCATCCGCTCCGCCGCCGCGCCATCGGCATCGGTCTCCTGCTTCCCGGGCTGCTCCTGGCCCAGCCGTGTCTGGGCCAGGGCGAAAGCCGCTCCTCGAAGCCGCCCGTGCGCAAGATCGCCCCCAAGTCGCAGCACGGCGAGCGCAAGGCACGCTCCCAGCCCAAGGCGCAGGCGCCTCACAAGACGCCCCGTGCCACAACGATGCACGTGGTCCGCCACGGCGACACCGTCAGTCGCCTCGCCGTGCGCTACGGCGTCAGGCGTCAGGCCATCATCGAGGCCAATCACCTGAACCGCCCCGAGCAGCTCCGCCTCGGACAGCGCCTGAGCATTCCGAGCGCGCGCGCCATGACCGCCGAGGGCACGTCCTCCCGGATCGAGGCCATCGAGAGTGGTGGTGACGTGCTCCTCGTGCGCACGGGCAAGCGTGGGGTGGCCACGCGGCTCTCCCTGGTGGCACCGGAGGTCGAGCCCCAGGTCCAGGGACTCATCTGGCCCATCGACGGCAACGTCGTCTCGCCCTTCGGCCGACGGCTGAGCGGCTGGCACGCGGGCACCGATATCAAGGCCGAGCTGGGCACGCCCATCCTGGCTGCGGGCGACGGCCTGGTGATCACGAGCGGGCAGGAGGGAGGCTACGGGCGCATCATCCGCATCCAGCATCAGGGTGGGATCGTGACCGTGTACGCGCACAACCTGGAAAACTTCGTCGGGGTGGGCGAGTGGGTCGCCGCCGGCACCATCATCGCCACCGTCGGACGCAGCGGCAGCGCCAGCGCGCCGCATCTGCACTTCGAGGTTCGCCACGAGAGTCTGGCCTACAACCCGCTGCAGTTCTTGCCGCCCCGGGAGGTCGTCGAGCTTCGGCCCGACGACGCGCCCGACCAGCCCGCCGAGTCGGCCCGGGCCCACGGGGTGGGCGACAAAGACAATGAATGAGCCAGGCGGTGACGCCCCTCGCACCGACCTCGTAGACCTCGACGACGCGGGCGAGCCCCTCGAGACACTCCTGACGCGGGACCCGGCCGAGCTGGCCGGGCACAAGGAAAAGCCCGAGGCCGCCGCCCGGGGCCGCGAGCTTCTCTCCCTCTATCTCCGCGACATCGCCAAGGTCCCGCTCCTCACGCCCGACGAGGAGCAAGAGCTTGCCCGGCGTGTCCAGGCGGGCGAGGCCGCCGCCGAGCGCCGCCTGACCGAGGCGAACCTCCGCCTGGTCGTGCGCGTGGCCCGCCGCTATCTGCACCGCGGCCTCTCTCTCCTCGACCTCATCGAGGAGGGCAACCTGGGTCTGCTGCACGCCGTGCGGAAATTCCAGCCGGGGCGGGGGACGCGCTTCTCGACGTATGCCGTGTGGTGGATTCGCCAGTCGGTGACGCGCGCGCTCGCCAACCAGGCGCGGACCATTCGCCTGCCCGTGCACGTCGAGCTGCTCCTCGGGCAATACGCCAAGAAGAAGAGCGCGCTCACCCAGGATCTCGGCCGCGCCCCCACCACCGAGGAGATCGCCAAGGCGATGGGACAGCCGCTGGACGAGATCGAGCACCTCGAGCGGGTGAGCGAGCGGCCGGTGTCGCTCGACTCCCCGGTGGGCCCCGACGCCTCGAGCACGCTCCAGGACACCGTCAAGGACGCGGACCCGCTGCCGGGCGGCCTCGCCGCCACGCTGCAGGCCCGCGAGGATCTGGCGGGGCTTCTCGAGGATCTGCCCGACCAGGAGCGCACCGTGGTCAGCCTACGCTTCGGGCTCTCGGGGGAGCCGCCTCTGACGCTCGAGGCCATCGGCAAGCGCCTGGGCGTCACCCGCGAGCGTGTGCGCCAGGTCGAGGGCGCCGCGCTACAACGCCTGCGCCGGCTCCTCGCTGCCCGCGGCGTGGATGCGGGCGATCTCCTGTGAGCCAACGGAGCTGAGCCAATGGACAAGATCAGCCGGGTCGGCCCGCCGGAAGCCCTCAGCATCTCCGACGGGCTCTACTCATTCGTGGTGAAGCTGAACGAGCCGCCCGCCGGCCACTGGATCTATGCCTTCAAGCTCAACAAGGCCGCGGGCGACGTCGATCCCGAGCGCGTCGTCTTCGACCCGGAGCGCGGCCTCCTCTTCGTCAGCGAGGAGCGCCTGGTGCCGGACTGGATGAAGCACATCGATTTCTGGATCATGGCCGCCAACGCCCAGGTGGCCGCCGACGAGGCCGCGGAGGAGAAGCGCAAGGCCGAGACGCAGGCCCGCGACCACCGCGAGGCGCTGCTCAAGCAGGTCAACGAGAAGTTCAAGAACCTCTAGCGTGCCCCGACAAGCCCCAGAGGCATTCCTCCACTTCAAGAGCCTGGAGCGGAATTCCCTGGCGCTGGTGCGCGCGGATGAGCTGGACGAGGGTGCTCCATGAATCGTCGAGCATTCCTCACGGCTCTGAGTGGCAGCTTCCTCGCCGCGCCGCTCGCCGGGGAAGCCGCGCAGGCGGGAAGCTGGCGAGTAGGTTTCTTGGAAACTAGCTCAGCTTCCCCAGCTCGCGTACAGCTCTTGGACACATTGCGGCAACGACTGCGCGAGTTGGGCTATGTGGAAGGCCAGAATATCGCCCTTGAGTCTCGATTTGGAGAGGGGAAACCAGACCAGATCCAGCGATTTGCCGCCGAGCTGGTCGGCCTCAAGGTCGATATCATCGTGACGTCTGGCACGCCTGCGTCGCAGGCGGCCAAGCAGGCTACCGGCACGATCCCCATCGTCATGACACAGCTTGCGGATCCGGTGGGCTCAGGGCTCGTCGCAAGTCTCGGGCGCCCTGGCGGGAACGTCACGGGGCTGTCGACACAGGACGCTGAGCTAGGCGGAAAACGACTAGAACTCCTCCTGCAGGTCGTTCCAAGGGTTTCTCGTCTCGCCCTGCTCATCGATGAGACGAATCCTGCCACCGTGCTGATTGCGAAAGGCACACAGGCAGCGGCGGCCTCGCTGGGCCTGCACGTTCAATCCCTGGGCGTGCGCGACCCGGGTGATTTGGACCGGGCATTCGCCGCCATGAGAGAAGCGCGAGCCGGCGTTCTCATTGTGGAATCGAGTTCGATGTTGTTCACGTGGCGAGAACGGCTGGCGGACCTCGCGCTGAAGAACCGGCTGCCCACCATGTTCGCGCAGAGACAGTACGCGGAGGCTGGCGGCCTCATGGCGTATTCGGCTGACTTTTCGGATCTGTTCCGCCGAGCGGCCACCTTCGTGGATAAGATCCTGAAAGGAGCCAAGCCCGCCGATCTCCCCGTCGAGCAGCCGACAAAGTGGGAGTTCGTCATCAACCTCAAGACCGCCAAGGCGCTCGGCCTGACGATCCCTCCGGCGCTGCTGCGGCGGGCGGATGAGGTGATCCAGTAGCAAGGGGCGAAGCCGGCCGACCTCCCGATCGGGCAGCCCACGAAGTTCGAGCTAGTCATCAACGTCCTGCACTATGTCGACGCGTCCAAGAACAATCTGCACGGCTGCACCGATGGCTTCTGGCGGATCGAACTGAGGATGCAGACGATCGACGCCGCGCTCGAGCGAGGCCAGCTGAGCCCGGACCCCGCGCTCGCGCTCGCGGCAAAGTACGGGCCCCCGGATGAGGCCGCGTGAGATGGACGAGCCCCTCACGCCGATCAGTCCCGAAATCCGCGAGCAGATCGACGCGATTCGCAACGACGCGGCCCATCCCTACAACAACCCGATGCACCGCGACCACGAGGCCGCCCAGGCGAAAATGGAAAGCCTCTACCGGGCGAGCACGAATGAGACCGCGATCGCGGATGAGGCGGCAACACTGGCCGCGCCCCCCGCGCCTCCGCCACGTCTCGATCTGCCGCCGGCGCCCGAGGGCCGGAGTTACGACGCCCCCACCGTAACCGAGTTTGTCGACATGGTCGCAAGTCAGGGGATCGACGAGGCCACGGTCAACCAGTGGATAGTCAAGGGGCACGAACGTCTGGCCCAAGGCGGTGCGCTCCCGCCGGCCGCGGCGGACGTCGTCCTCCGTGAGCGCTTCGGCGAGCGCCTCCCCGCCGTGACCGCAGTATTGGTTCGACAACTCGTTCCGCGGGGAGACTCGGGAGAAGGTTGCGGCCTGGCTCGACGAGACCGGGATGGCTCGCGTGGTGCAGCTCAGATATGTGGCCGCGGCTCGGTGGCTCTGTAAGAGGTGTCTGAAGGAGTGGCATCGCCTGATAGCGACGCTGGATGAACTGGCGAGCTGAAGCAAAGACGCCCCCGGCCGCGCGTGAACGCGACCGAGGGTTGGCGCATTTCCCCCTAACCGACCAAGGTTGAGTCAAATGGCCAACACCAGCGTAACCCCGACGGGCGCTCGAACCAAAGTTCTCCTGCCGCCTCGCGTCAAGCCCGATCCGGCCGGCATCGGGCGCCGGCTCAAGGGAGGGCGAGGCGAGTAGCAAGAAGAAACCCCGCGGCGGCTGTCACCGCCCGGGGCCGTGGCCCAAAACCCCCAGCCCACGAAGGAGAGGATAGTGAATAGGAAGAAGATAGCATCGAAGCCTGCCCCGAAGATCAACCTCGACAACGATCCGCACCACGTCGCCCTGCGGATGCGGGGGCTCGCGCGGCTCATCGAGAACGCCGGGGGCAACAAGGAGCACGCCGACCCGATCGACTTCACCGCGGCGTACTTCATCGCGACCGAGCTCGAGGAGATGGCCGAGCACCTGGAAGGCGTATGAGCAGCATCGGGCTGGCTCCGTCTCGGCCGATCGCCCTGGAGATCGCGCACGGGCGGACGCTCGCCGACCTGGTCCCCGCCTTCCTCAAGTGGTTCCAGTTCGTCTGCCGGCGGAGCGACAACACCGTCCGTGCCTACGCGGATGACTTCAAGGCGTTCCTCGGGTTCTGCGCGGCGGCGAAGCTCGAGCGGCCGGAGCAGGTGACTTTCCGCCACATCGAGTTCTATCTCGGCTGGCTCCAGAAGGAGCGCGGCGTCAAGCCGCAGTCGGCCAATCGGCACCTGCACGCGCTCCGGAGCCTCTACAGCTACCTTGTCCGCGAGGAGATCGTCACCACCAATCCCGCCGCCGACTGCTTCATGCTCCCCACGCGGAAGAAGCTGCCCGGCTACTTGACCGTGCCCGAGCAGGAGAAGTGCCTCGCCGCGCTGGCGGAGGATCGGCCCTTCCTCGGCCGCCGAGACTACGCGCTGGTGGCGACGGGCCTTTTCACCGGCCTCCGGTGCGCCGAGCTGGCCGCGCTCGAGCTCGCCCACGTAAACCTGGAGGCTGGTCGCCTTCGCGTCGTGAACGGCAAGGGCAGCAAGGACCGCGAGCTGCTCGTCGTCCCGCGGCTCGCGGCGATCCTGCGCGAGTACCTGGCCGAGATACGGCCGGCGCTCGTGGGGCGGCCCCTGATCCGAGTCCCGGCGGCGGTGCCGTTCGTGTTCGTGAACGCGCACCCCAGGGGGAGTCACCGTCTCCGGCGCGCGGGTCAGGCGCTCCATGGCCGAAGCATCTGGCATCTGATCCACCGCGCGGTGGTCCCGGTCATCGGCCGCCCGGTCCACCCGCACATGCTCCGCCATTCCTTCGCGAGCCGGCTCCGAGAGAACGGCGCCGGTCTCCAGGTCATCCAGGAGGCCCTCGGCCACGCGAATATCAATACGACCACGATGTACGCGCACCTCACCACGAACCGCCGGCGGCAAGAGCTGGCGCGGTTGCTGGAGTAGAAGGAGAGCCTATGGCCATCCGCCGATCGCGCATCGTAGTCGCCGCGTTCTGCTGCCTGTTCGCTATCGCCGCGTCCGCTACCGCCGAGTGCTTGTGGGTGCTATGGGGCCGAGAGTCCGCCAGCGAGGCATGGACTCCGCGAGACAGCTTCGCGACCGAGGCAAAGTGCCGTCAGGGGTTACTTGACTTGGGAAACGAGGTGCATCGCAAGGCAAGAGAACTTCGCCGTCCCGATCTGGTCCGGCAGGACTACTTCGAGTGCTGGCCCGACACCGTGGACCCGCGCGGGCCGAAGGGGAAGTGAGCGTGGGCGTATGAGCACCGAGGCCAAGGAGCTCCATCGGATCATTCGGCGCGAGCGTGAAGGACATGCTTGACGCCTACCGCATTCAGGCCCAAGTCGGCCGGATGAGTGAACAGGCGCTTGAGGCGATCTTCTTCCGCGCCGCCCATCCCATCGTGAATTCCGTGGCGACGTACTCGGCCGAACAGCGGGCCGCGCTGCTGCCGAGCATCGTGCGCTTCATGCTAGCGAGTGTTCTAGAGGAATGGGCGAGCCAAGGCAGGAGGGAATCTGGTGGCTAAGAAGTTACCGGCAACCTTTGTTGACCTAAAGAGCCTAGTGAGGATCCACCTAAAGCAAATCCTCGAGATTGATCGGCTGACCACAAAGGTTCCGATGAATGCTGTAGCGCTGCTTATCGTGATTGCCTATGAGGCACTGAGCAAGTACAAACATCGTCGGCAGGGCCCAGAGTATCTTTTCGCGCAGGAATATCACTCTCGTCATGGTGTACCACTTTCGATTGGTGCCGCGATCTTCGA
>QHSC01000090.1:0-6892 GCA_003220345.1 Candidatus Rokuibacteriota bacterium
ATGTTGTGGAGCGTCCCCGACTCGTTCTCCACGCGCAGGCGCACGCGCTGCCCCGGCTTGCCGCGAAGGAAGGTGGGCCCGAAGTAGTAGTCGTCCGCCTCCATCTTCACCACGCGCTGGCCCGAGATGTCCCGCGTGCCGTGGTCGTGGTACACAACCCCGGCGATGGTCACGGACTTCGCGCTCTTCTGCGATGCCGCCGCCGTGGCCGCCCCCGCGGGCGCGGCCGACCGTGGGGCGCCCATGGGCTGCACGGCGATCTTCCTCGGGGCATTGCCCACGGCAATGGTCGCGGTCACCGTCCGCTTCCCCAGATCCACGACGGAGACCTCGTTGGACCCTTCGTTGGTCACCCATGCGGTGCGGCCGTCGGAGGCGATGGCCACCCAGTGCGGCGTCTTCCCGACCGGTACGGCGGCGGCCAGGGCATTGGTGCTGGTGTCGACGATGTCGAGCTCGCCCGGGCCCTGGGCCACCACGAGGTCCCAGCGGCCGTCCGCGGTGGGCGGGGCCTGGTGGGGTGAGACGCCCACGGCGATCTGGGCGACGATCTGATTCGTCGCCGTGTCGAGGACCTGGACGGCGTTGACACCGGCCAGGGTGAAGTAGACCCGCTTGCCGTCGGGGGAGGCGTCGACCGCGCGCGGGGTCTTGTCGAGCGGCACCGCGCCCGCGCGCGTCATCGTCTTGAGGTCGAGGATGACGAGGGCGGCCTCCCCCTGCTTCTGCGAGGCGACATAGGCGCGGCTCCCGTCGGGCGAGATGGCGCCGTTGTGACCCTGCGGCACGGCGATCTCGCCGGCCACCTTGTCCGTGGCCGTGTCGACCACGAGCGCGCGATTCGTGCCGAACGCGCAGACGAGCAGCTTGCGCCCGTCGCTCGACATGGCGAGGCCATGAGGGTTGGCGCCGACGTCGATGGTGGCGACGATCTTGTCGCTGGCTGTATCGATCACGCTCACCGTCGAGGCGCCGTCGCTGCTGACGTAGGCCTTGCGTCCGTCGGGAGTGACCACGAGGCCGTGCGGACCCTTGGGCACCGGGATGATCCCCATCACCCGGTTCTGGCTCGTATCGATCATACCGCCACCACACACCCCGCCAGTCGCCTCATCGTTTCCTCCTTTGAATGAGCGCTTGCGCCCTATCTGCGCTAACGCCGCGGGTGGCCATTGGTTCCATCGAGGGTGCGGGGGAACGGTTCCGTGGCTTCTGCGTTAAGCGTATGGTGAGGCCATGGAGCGCCGAGGCGAAGGCGAACAGCCGGGGACCATGGGCCGCGAGGCCCTGGCCTATGCCGATGGTCTCTATAATCTGGCGCGCTATCTCACGAGGAACGAGAGCGATGCCGAGGATCTCGTCCAGGAGACCTACACGCGTGCGTTCAACGCGGCCGCGCAGTTCACGCCGGGGACCAATCTCAAGGCCTGGCTCTTCCGCATCCTGCGCAACACGTTCGTGAGCCACTATCGACGCGAGCGTCACAATCCTGTCACGGGCGGGCTCGACACGGTCACTCCGTCACTGCCCCCGGCGGCGGACATCGGGCGCCAGCGGGACAGCATCGAGCTCGACCGCTTGAGGAAAGCGGCCTCCGAGGACATCGAGCGCGCCCTCATGGGGCTCTCGGAGGACGGGCGCACGGTGATCCTGCTCGACCTCGAAGGGTTGACGGAAGCGGAGACCGCGCAGGTGCTGGGCTGCGCCGTCGGCACGGTCAAGTCCCGGCTGTCGCGCGCGCGCGCCGCCCTCCGTCAGGCGCTGCGAGACTGGGAGACCTGAGGCGCATGGACTGCGGCGATGTCCGCGAAGTGCTCCTCGACTACCAGCAGGGCCGGCTCGCCTCGGAGGCCCATGGCCAGGTGCGGGCCCATCTCGACGGTTGCCCGAGCTGCGCCAACGAGGATCGCCTGGAGCACGAGCTCACCCTGGCCCTCGAGCGCCGGCTCCCCCAGTACCCCGCCCCCGTCGGCTTCAAGCGCCGGCTTGCCGCTCAGTGGCCCGCCGAGGCCTCATCCCCGGCGACACGCCGACCGTGGCCGAAAAGGTGGGCGGCCCTCGCTGTCGCCGCCGTGCTGGTCTTGGTGACGGCACCCCTCGCCTGGCAGGTCGTGCTCGCGCCGTCGGAGACGGGACGGAGCGCGATGGTCACGGAGGCGGTCAACGATCATGTCCGTCTCCTCCAGAGCCAGCGGCCGCTCGAGATCGAGAGCAAGGGCATCCACCAGGTCATCCCCTGGTTCTCCGGCCGGCTCGACTTCGCGCCCGGCGTGCGCTTCGCGGGCGACGCCGACTTTCCCCTGCGCGGCGGCGCCGTGGGATATTTCCTCGACCGCAAGGCCGCGACCCTCGTCTATGGCCGGCGACTGCACTCCGTCTCCGTCTTCGTCGTCAAGGCCGAGGGCCTGCCCTGGCCCCGCCGCGGGCTCGAGCGCGTGGGCCGGCTCGAGGTCTACCGCACGTCCTCACGAGGCTTCAACGTCATGCTCTGGCGGGACGGCGAGCTCGGCTATGCCCTCGTCTCCGACGTCGGCCCGAAGGACCTGACACTTCTCGCCGAGAAGTTCGCCAGCAGCTCCTGACGCGCCGTCTCAGTGCGACGGGGAGGCGTGGCGGTAGGTCGGCGCGGCGAGCCCGTCGATCATCACGTTGACGCAAGCGGGCAGGCCGGAGCGGACGGCGCGCTCGAGGGCGGGCTCGAGATCGTCCGGCTCCTCGACGTATTCCCCATGCCCGCCCAGAGCGGCCGCGAGCTTGTCGTAACGCGAGGGAAGTAGCTCGCAGCCCACCGCGCGGTCGGCGCCATACTGCTGTCGCTGCAGCTGGTGCTCGGCATTCCAGCGCGCGTCGTTGCCCACGATGGCGACCACGGGCAGGTCGTAGCGGAGGGCCGTGTCGAGCTCGAATCCGTGGAAGCCGAAGGTGCCGTCGCCGAGGGCGGCGATCACCGTGCGCTCCGGGTGGGCGAGGCGGGCGCCGAGGGCCATGGGCAAGGCGCTGCCGATCGAGCCCGCGGGGCCATTGATGAGCCGGGTGTCCGCCTCGCAGCCCGCCTGGATCCACTGGCCGAACTCGCCGCCGTCGGCGACCAGGATCGCGCCGCGATCGAGCCAAGGCTGGAGCGCCGCGCTCACGCGGAGCGGATGAATGGGCGCGCCCGGCTTTCGACGGAGCGTGTGCCACTCGTCGGGCACGAGCCGGCGCGCCGCCGCGATCAGCTCGCCCCAGGCGCGCCACCGCCCGCTCATGGCGCCGCACGAATCCGCCAGTCGCTCCGCGAGCAGGGCCGGATCCGTCACCATCCCCAGCGTGACGCGGCCGCTGCCGTCGAGCGCCTCGGCATCCCAGTCCGCCTGCACGAACCGACAGGCAGAGGTGAAGGCGGGCGGCCCCCCGAAGCGCACCGCGAAGTCGAGCCGCTTGCCCAGGAGCAGGACGAAATCCGCCCGTTCCAGATAGGTCGTCGCCATGTGAAGCCACGGGTCGTTCACCCCGCGCGGGCTCTCCATGGCGAGGGAGGGGATTCCCGTCGCCGCGGAGAGGCGCTCGACGCTCCCCCCGCGCGCCGGGCGTGACATGGCCGAGCCGGTCAGGATGAGAGGATGCCGTGAGGCTTCGAGGAGCTCGAGGAGGCGCCGCAGATCCGCATTCGCTACCGGTATGGGCGGCCGATGGATGGCAGGAAGCCGATCCTGGCTTCCTTCCACCTCGTGCTCGAGGAGATCGCCGGGCAGGCTCACGTGCACGGGCCCGGGCCGACCGCTCTTCGCGAGATCGAGCGCGATGGCGATGTCTTCGCTGAGCCGCTCCGCCTTGCTGGCCATCCACGCGGCCTTGGTGACGGGGGCGGCCGCCGCGGCCTGGTCCATCTCCTGAAAGGCGCCGCGCCCCGCCTGGCCCAGCGGCGACGCCCCGCTCAGGAGGACCACCGGCGATTCCGACATGAGCGCGCCATAGAGCGCGGACAGCGCGTTCAGGTGCCCGGGCCCCGCCGTCACGAGGGCCACGCCCGGCTCCTCGGTCAGCCGGCCCCAGGCGTCGGCCATGTGCACGGCGGCCGCCTCGTGGCGCGTGTGGATGATGCGGATCCCGGAGCCGATAGTGGCGTCGTAGAGGGACAGGATCTGATTGCCCGACAGGGAGAAGAGTTGACGCACGCCGGCGGCAACCAGCGCCTCGACGACCAGATCCGCGCCACGCTCGGGCACGCGTCGCCTCTTAGCGTACGCGGCCGCGGGCGGCCACGGGCCAGACGACTTCCACCGCCTCGCCGCGCACGCCGTAGAGCTCGTCCACCATGTTGCTGACCACGCAGCAGTGATTGGGCACCACGTGGACGATCTCCCCCACCTGGGGCCGCTCCGCGCAGGCGGAGAGATCCACGATGCCGTGCTCCTCGGAGAGATTGCCCACGACGGCCTCGGGATATTCCAGGACGTGGCCGAAGCCCTTCTGCCCATACTGGTCGGAGGTCAACACCTTGGTCCCGCAATCCAGGATGGCGCGGCCGTCCGTGGGCCGGCTCACCACCGTCGCGCGTACCCGCATGGCGCAGTTGTCCCAGGTGGCGGTGCCGGAAGAGACGACCATGACGTCGTTGAACACGCAGGTGCCGGCGCGATGCTCCGTCAGCATGGGAATGTTCTGCGCGGTGAAGAGGGCCGGCGTTCCCCCGCCCGAGACCACGGGCACGGGCATCCCCGCCCCCTTGAAGAGCGCGAGAGCGCGCTCGAAGAACTCCCGCGTGGTCGGCTCGCGATTGGGAAAGGTCATGAGACCCCGGAACTGCATGCGGGGGAGCCGCGCGGCGAGACGGGCCAGATCGAAGGCGGCCGCGGGCGTCTGCACGCCGGTGCGACCGAATCCCGTGTCGCACTCGACGAGAAACCGGACGTCGACGCCGTGGCGCGCGCCAGCGATGCTGAGCTCGCGCGCCACCACCTCGTTGTCGAGCACCACCGCGAGCCCCGGAGCCCGCCGGCACAAGGCCATCAGGCGATCCGTCTTGGCCTGGCCCAGGATGTTGAAGGTGAGCAGGATGTCGTCGGCCACGCCCGCGTCCACGAAGACCTCGACCTCTCCGATCTTCTGGCACGTGATGCCCATGGCTCCCGCCTGCATCTGCAGCTTTCCGATGGCGGGAATCTTGTGCGTCTTGATGTGCGGACGATTCCCGATGCCGTGCTTGGCGAGGTGCGCCTGCACCCGTCGGATGTTGTCTTCCATGATGTCGAGACGAATGGTCACGGCGGGGGTGTCGAGCTCCTTCACTGCGCTCATGCGATAGGCTCCCGTGGGTTCGCGCCCACGCTCAGACATGGGCATGGCCGCCGTACTGCACGCCGAGGACGTACATCACCTTGCCCAGGCCGATGAACTCCGAGAGCACCCAGGTCAGCTCCAGGCGCTCCTCCTCGGTGAAGACGTCGCCCAGCGCGTCCCAGAGCGCGTCGTCCACCCGGTGGTGGTCGAAGAACAGGCGATCGGCATAGCGGAGCGCCGCCTTCTCGCGCGCGGAAAAGGGCCCGCGCTCGTAGTCGGCGAGGGCCGCCACCAGCTCCTCGGTGATGCCCTCGCGCCTTCCCGAGGCGTAGCGCGTGGCCATTCAGTAGGCGCAGTCGTTGAGCTGGGCCAGGCGAAGCCGCGCCAGCTCCTTGGTGCGATGCTCCACCACGCCTTTGCGGACGAGCGGAGAGTAGAAGGCGACGAAGCGCTTGAGCGTTTCGGGCAGGCGCGCGAGGGTGAGGATGAAGTTCGGATCGCCGCCGTCGGCCTGCCAGCGATCCAGCATGAGGCGCAGCTCGGGATCGAGGCTCTCCGGCGACAGCAGGGGCAGACGCGGTCGAGCGGCGCCGCCCATCGTCACGGCGCGCTCACGGTGACGCCACCGCCCGAGGAGGTGACGGTGAAATTCGTCTCGTCCTGCTTGGCGTACGCGTAGGGCGCCCACCCCGTGGGCGGCGTGGGGATGCGGGCGAGAAATGGTCCCCCGGTGACGCCGTTCACGGTCTGGGCCAGGGTCAGCTGCTCGAGCGAGCCGGGCAGCGCGCCAAACGAGGTGTAGTACAGACGCACCGCCCCCGCGATCTGCTGGGCGTCGGCGCGCGCCTTGGTCGCCCGCGCCGCGGGCAGATCCTGCTCGATGGCCTTCTGCTCCCGCTGGCAGGCGACCACGGCGAGCCCGGCCATGAGGAGCGCGGCGACCGCCGCAGAGCGCGCACGCACGGCCGCTATTTCATCGGCGAATAGGGCGTGGGCCGGAGCATCTGCGCGGTGAGCCGGGCGACCAGGGGCCCGTTCTTCTCCGTCTCGGCAAACTTGGCGAGGCGCTCCTTGTCGGTGAAGAACGCGTGCCACTTCTTCTCGCGGTCTGCGAGGCTCTCGTAGGCCAGCATATAGATCAGCTGGTCGGAGGAGCCGCCCAGCTCGTTGGTCCAGAAGCCGACGACGTCGATGCCGTGCTTCTTGAAAAAGTCCAGGGTGATCTCGGCGAATCGCTTGTTGAGATCGGGGAGCCGGCCGGGCATGGCGTGGTAGGTGCGAAGCTCGTACATCATGGACGTGGCCTCCTCTGGATGGAAGTTGGTGTGCCACTGTAGGCTCGCGCTTTCACGCTGTCAAATGGTACCGGGGCAATTTGTTTCGCCGTGAAATCCGCGTTTGACCTGCGGCGCCGCGTCGCAGTATTGTACGGACCCATGGCCGACAAATTCGTCACCCTTCCAGAGATCCGTCAGCACGCGAAGAAGGTCCTGCCCCGCGACGCGTGGAACTTCGGCGACGGCGCCGCCGAGACCGAGATGACGCGCAAGCGGAATCGCCGCGCCCTCGACCGCCTGGCCATTCGCCAGGACATTCTCGTCGACATTCGCGAGATCGACCTGTCCACGCG
>QHSC01000090.1:7040-43594 GCA_003220345.1 Candidatus Rokuibacteriota bacterium
ACGGCGACCGCGCGTGGGTCGCCGACCTCATGGCACGGGTCGAGGCCTCCGGCTATCACGCGGTGGTGTTGACGGTCGACGTGCAGGTGTATGGCCGTCGCGAGCGCGACATCGTCCACCGCTTCAATCCGCGGGAGGCGATGGCGCACGCCCCCAACCCGCGCGGGCCCGACGGGAGCTATCCCGAGCGTCTGACCTGGGACGACGTGGCGTGGCTCAAGAAGACGACGCGGCTGCCCATCGGCATCAAGGGCATCATGACCGCGCGCGACGCCAAGCGCGCCGTCGAGGCGGGCGTGGAGCTGATCTGGGTGTCGAACCACGGGGGCCGCCAGCTCGACCATACCCAGGGAACGATCGACGCCCTGCCCTCTATCGCCGACGCGGTGGCCGGGGCCGCTCCCATCGTGATCGACGGCGGCTTCAATCGCGGCACGGCCGTGCTCAAGGGCCTGGCCCTCGGCGCCACCGTGGTGGCGGCAGGCCGCGCCGCCCTGTGGGGTCTGGCCGCCGACGGCGCCGCGGGCGTCGCCTGCGCGCTGGGAATCCTCCGCCGCGAGCTCCGCACCACCATGGCCCTCTGCGGCCAGACGAGCGTCAAGGGCCTGAGCGCCGACCTGATCTCCCGAGTCGACTGACCGCCGATCAGAGCGCGACGAGCCAGCCGGCGACCGCGCCCGCCAGCACCAGCGCGATGGCGGGCACCCGTCCCGTCCACAGCACGAGACCCGCGAGAATGGCGATGATCACGGACGGCGCGCCGTGGATTCCCGCGCGCGCCAGCGTGTAGACGCCCGCCGCCGTGAGACCGATCCCGATCGGAGTCATGGCCCGCTCGGCCACCTGCGCCCACGGGCGCTGGCGAATCTCCGCCCAGTTCCGCGCGATCACGGCGGCGAGAAGCGAGACGGGCAGGAACATGGCCGTCCCCGCGAGGAGCGCACCCACGAGCCCGTGGGCGCGATAGCCGACGAACACGGCCACGAGCATGCTGGGTCCGGGTGTGAGCTGCGAGAGCGCGTAGCCGTCGATGAACTCCGGTGACGTGACCCAGCCGTGGCGCACCACCTGCCGCTCCAGCTCCGGCACCACGCCCAGCCCGCCGCCGATGCAGATCAGCGAGAGCCAGAGGAAGGTCCAGGTCAGCCGGGCGAGATCGGCGATCATGACGAGCCCGCGCGCGCCCGGAACAGCCACAGGCTCGCGGGCGCCACGAGCGTGATCGTGAGCGCGGTATTGACGCGGAGCACGCCGACGAGGAGAAACACCGTGGCCGCGATCGCGATCGCGCGCCAGCTCCGCAGCGAGACCGACACGAGGCGCCCCGTGGTGATGAAGACGAGGCCCACGATGGCCGCCGCCACGCCCCGAAGCCCATGCGCCATGGCCGGGCTGAAGTCGCCACGGAAGTAGAGCGCGCTCAGGACGAGCAGGATCAGGGCTCCGGGCAGGATGAGGGCCAGCGCGCCCCAGGCGGCGCCGCTCGCCCCGCCGAGCCGGAAGCCAAGGGCGACGGCGAGGTTGGAGAAGTTGGGTCCGGGCAGGAGCTGGCAGAGCGTGAGGTCTCGGACGAACTCTTCCCGCGTGACCCAGGCGCGCCGCGACACCAATGACTCGTAGAAGTAGGCGTAACGGCCCCCGCCCACGCTCGTGAGCCCCGTCCAGGCGAAGACGCGGACGATCTGCGACAGCCGTACCCGGCTCACGCGCTAGGTAGCTCGGAGAGGGGCTCCGCCCGAGACGCCGCGGAGGTCGCTCAGCGGTGCACCTTCAGCTCGATCTCGACGAAGACGAACTCGAAGGCGTTCGCGTTCCTGACATCGTGCTCCACGCCGGCGGGGCGCGTGTAGGATTGTCCCCTCACGAGCTCGCCCGAGGACGTCCCCTGGGGACCCGTGATGGCGAGCCGTCCCGTGGTCATGGGCACCACCACGTAGGCGTATTCGTGGCGGTGCCAGCCCGTGGCCGCTCCCGGCGCAAAGCGCCATTCCGTGACGCGGACACGATCGTCGTCGATCTGTACGGTCGGCACGGCTCTGAGCTCCGGAGGGGAGGACATGTGGTTGTGCGCGCCGGCTCAGAGAAAGCCCGGGGACTGGTATTCGCAGAAGCCGTCGCGCAGGGCGTTCGGGTGCCAGACGCCGCCCGTCATGAGACAGCGCGCCTGGAGATCCTGCTGGGTATAACCCTGGGGCTCCGCCATGCAACCGGCGAAGAGGAGGAGCAGGGCGGCCAGGGCCAGCCGCGACGCGGAGATCGTCATGGCCAGGCGACTCTAGTCGGGCCGTCAAGGCCCTGTCAAGGCGCGGTATGCTCCCATCCGGAGGCGGGACGGCTATGACGGAGCTTCACGGCAAGGTCACGAACAGGAGGGGCGCGATGCCCTGGATCGCGATCGCGGCGGGGGTCGTCGTCGTCATCGGCCTACTCGTTTTCAAGATGGCCTCGGGCCCCCGCATCCACGACATCACGACGGACACCGAGGACCCGCCGCAGTTCGTGGCCCTCCTGGCCGCGCGCCAGGCCTCGTCAAACGGTGCGGTGTACGGCGGACCCGCGGTAGCCGCCGAGCAGAAGAAGGGCTATCCCGACATCATTCCCCTCCTCCTTCCCGATCCTCCCGAGCGCGCCTTCGCGCGCATCGAGGCCGCCGCGCGTGGGCTGGGATGGCGCATCGTGGCCGCGGTGCCCGCGGAGGGCCGGCTGGAGGCCACGGCGACCACGCCCCTCCTTCGATTCAAGGACGACGTGGTGGTGCGCGTGGTCCCGGCTCTCAACGGGAGCCAGGTGGACGTCCGCTCGGTCTCGCGCTTCGGCCGGGGCGACATGGGCGCGAACGCGAAGCGCGTCCGCGCCTTCCTGGCGGCCCTCGCGGCGCCGACCCCACGCTAGCCTGGCAAGCGGGGCCCGGATCGCTCCGGGCCCCGGATCGCCGGACGCGCCCAACTACTTGGTCGCGGGACGCACCTCGATGAAGGTGACGATATGCTGGCTGCCCTGCGTCTCGTAACTGACCTTCACCTCGGCGCCAGGCTGGAGAGCCTGACGGTCCACCTTGACGTTGGTGGGAATCATGAGCTGGATGCCGTCTTCCAGGGTCACCATCCGCCCGGACGCGTCGACGGACTTGACCTTGCCCTGCACATCCGTGGCGAAGGCCACCGGCGCGAATGCCAGCGCGGCCACCGCCGCCACCATCACCATCGTGAGAACTTTTTTCATTGCCCGCATTCCTCCTGTTTTTAAGGTTTCCTGCCTTCGGGCTCGACGATCTTCGCCGAGCGAACCTACACGGGCGGGCAACGCGCGTGCCAGCGACTCAAGGACTTGAATAGTCTGGCTTGAGGAATTTTTGACTGCTGACGAGAGTGTAAGACTGCAAGACACTTTGTAAGATTTACGAAGAAAAAATATCCGATGCGTCCAATCAGGATCCACCGGGAACCTTCGCGCCGGGAGGGCCACAAGCCCGCTGTGATAGGATCTGCCCGATGAGCGAACAGGGCCGGCCCTCCAACTTCGTCCGTGAGATCATCGAGGAGCACAACCGCACGGGCCGCTTCGGCGGCAAGGTGATCACCCGCTTCCCGCCCGAGCCGAACGGCTATCTGCACATCGGGCACGCCAAGGCCATCTGCCTCGACTTCGGCCTCGCGCGCGACTACGGCGGCCGCTGCCACCTGCGTTTCGACGACACCAACCCCACCAAGGAGAGCCAGGAGTACGTCGATGCCATCATGGCCGACGTGCGCTGGCTCGGCTTCGACTGGGGCGAGCACCTCTACCACGCCAGCGACTACTTCGAGCAGCTCTACCAGTGGGCGGAGGAGCTGATCCGCAAGGGCAAGGCGTACGTGGACGATCTCTCGGCCGACCAGATCCGCGAGTCCCGCGGCACCCTGACCGAGGCGGGGCGCGAGTCGCCGCACCGGAGCCGCTCGGTGGAAGAGAACCTCGATCTCCTCCGCCGCATGCGCGCGGGCGAGTTCCCCGACGGCAGCAAGACCCTGCGCGCGAAGATCGACATGACCTCCGGCAACATCAACCTGCGCGATCCCGTCATGTATCGGATCCGCAAGGCCACCCACCAGCGCACGGGCGACGCCTGGTGCATCTACCCCATGTACGACTGGGCCCACGGCCAGTCCGATTCCCTCGAGGGCGTGACGCATTCCATCTGCACACTCGAGTACGAGGACCACCGTCCCCTCTACGACTGGTACCTCGACGCCCTCGGCATCTATCACCCGCAGCAGATCGAGTTCGCCCGCCTCAACCTCTCCCACACCATGATGAGCAAGCGGAAGCTGCTCCGTCTCGTGGAAGGGGGCCATGTGAGCGGCTGGGACGACCCGCGCATGCCCACCATCGCCGGCCTGCGCCGCCGCGGCTATACCCCCGAGTCGCTCCGCGATTTCTGCGATCGCATCGGCGTGGCCAAGTCCGACAACACGGTGGAGCTGGCCCTCCTCGAGCACTGCGTGCGGGAGGACCTGAACAAGCGCGCGGAGCGTCGCATGGCCGTCCTGCGCCCGCTCAAGCTCATCGTGGAGAACTACCCCGAGGGCAAGGTCGAGGAGATGGAGGCGGTCAACAACCCCGAAGACCCCGCCGCGGGCACGCGAAAGGTGCCCTTCAGCCGGGAGCTCTGGATCGAGCAGGACGACTTCCGCGAGGTCGCCCCCAAGAAGTACTTCCGGTTGACGCCGGGGGCCGAGGTCCGCCTGCGCTATGCCTACATCGTCCAGTGCACCGATTTCAAGAAGAACGCCGCGGGCGAGGTGATCGAGGTGCGCTGCCAGTACGATCCCGCCACCGTGGGCGGCGACAGCAAGGGACGGAGCGTCAAGGGCACCATCCACTGGGTGTCCGCGGCGCACGCCGTGGACGCCGAGGTGCGGCTGTACGAGACGCTCTTCACTAAGCCCGATCCGGACGCCGAGGAGGATCTCACGGCCGCCCTGAATCCGCAGTCGCTGACCGTGCTCTCCGGGGCCAAGGTGGAGCCTGCCCTCGCGTCGGCGCCGCCGGGCACGCGCTTCCAGTTCGAGCGCACGGGCTACTTCAGTGTCGATACCCACGATTCGGCGCCCGGCCGTCCGATCTTCAATCGGACGGTGGGGCTGCGGGACACCTGGGGCAAGATCGAAAAAGCCTCGAGCTAGCCGGCTCCCGAACAGCTCGATCCGGCAAGGAGAAATGCTCATGCCACGCTTCCGCCGTCTCCTCTCTGCGCTCCTCGCCCTCCTTCTCCTGCCCGCCGTCCTCCTCTCCCCGCCGTCGGTCCCTCCGGCCGGGGCTGCGGGCCCGGAGGGCCAGATCGTCTGGGGCGTCCACATCACGCTCGCCCCGACCTGGTTCGACCCCGCGGAAGCGAGCGGGATGATCACGCCCTTCCTGGTGTACTACGCGCTCCACGATGCCCTCGTGAAGCCCATGCCGGGGCAGCCGCTCGCCCCGAATCTCGCCGAGTCGTGGTCGGTCTCCAAGGATCATCTCGCCTGGGAATTCGTCCTGAGAAAGAACGCGCGCTTCCACAATGGCGAGCCCGTCACCGCGGAGGACGTGAAGTTCTCCTTCGAGCGCTACCGGGGGGCGGCCAACAAGACGCTGAAGGAGCGGGTGGTCGCCGTGGAGACGCCGGATCCGGGACGCGTTCGCTTCCGCCTCAAGCAGCCCTGGCCCGATTTCCTCACCTTCTACGCCAGCGCCACCGGGGCGGGCTGGATCGTGCCCAAGAAGTACGTCGAGAAGGTCGGCGAGGAGGGCTTCAAGAAGGCGCCCGTGGGCGCGGGCCCCTACAAGTTCGTCTCCTTCACCCCCGGCGTGGAGCTGGTGCTGGAGGCCTTCGATCAGTACTGGCGCAAGACCCCGAGCGTCAAGCGCTTCGTCTTCAAGGTCATCCCCGACGAGTCGACGCGGCTGGCCGCCCTCAAGCGCGGTGAGGTGGACATCGTCTACTCGGTGCGCGGCGCCCTCGCCCAGGAGCTGCAGCGCACCTCCGGCCTCACCCTCAAGCCCGTGGTGATCCAGGGCACCTTCTGGCTCTATTTCCCGGAGCAGTGGGATCCGAAGTCGCCGTGGCACGATCGGCGCGTACGGCTGGCCGCCGCGCAGGCCGTCGATCGCCAGACCATCAATCAGGCGGAGACGCTGGGCTTTTCCCGGATCAACGGCAGCATCATCCCGAGCACCTTCGAGTTCTTCTGGCAGCCTCCCGCCACCCCCTACGATCCAGCCCGCGCCAAGCAGCTCCTCGCGGAGGCCGGCTATCCCAACGGCTTCGACGCAGGGGACTACTATTGCGACGTCTCCTACGGCAATCTCGCCGAGGGCGGGATCAACTACCTCCAGGCCGTGGGGATCCGGGCCAGGCTTCGCCCCATCGAGCGCGCGGCATTCTTCAAGGAGTACGCGGAGAAGAAACTGAAGAACATCATCCAGGGCTCGAGCGGAGCATTCGGCAATGCCGCCACCCGTCTCGAGGCGTTCGTGGTCGCCGGGGGCACGTACTCCTACGGCAGCTACCCGGACATCGACGGGCTCTTCCAGGAGCAGGCGGCCGAGCTGGACAGAAAGCGCCGCGAGGCGACCCTGCATCGGATCCAGCAGCTCGTCCACGACAAGGTCATGTTCGCGCCCATCTGGGAGCTCGCCTTCCTGAACGGCGTGGGGCCGCGCGTGCAGGAGAGCGGGCTCGGCCTCATCGGCGGCCACGCCTATTCCGCCCCTTACGAGGACGTCAAGCTCAAGGCCAGATAGGGGCAGGCCGAGGTCTCGCAATGCCCTTGACGGCCGCGGGGTGCCCCCGATAATATCGGGGCCGCAAGCAGAGTGGCCCTGGGGGACTTCTCACGGGAGGTGAGCGTCATGAGCTGGGAAGCGCCGGACTTCATCGAAGTGAAGATGGACGCTGAGATCAACTCGTACCAGGACGACTTCGACCGCGAGCAGGACGACCGCTTCTAAGGGCGGTTCAGCCGCCCGATCAGCGCCGACAGCCCTCCGCCCGGCCATGTGCGAGCGGGGGGCTGTGGTGTCTCTGGGGGTCTATCGTGCGCATCCGAGTGCTGGGCGCCGCGGCGGGCGGTGGCTTTCCCCAGTGGAACTGTGGCTGCCCGAACTGCCGGGGCGTCCGCGCAGGTCTCGTCATGGCCACTCCCCGCACCCAGGAAAGCGTGGCCGTCAGCGCCGACGGCGAGTGCTGGTTCCTGCTGAATGCCTCTCCGGAGATCCGTCACCAGATCGAGAGCTTCCCCGGTCTTCACCCGCGCGAGCCCCGGCACTCGCCCATCGACGCCATCGTCCTCACCAACGGCGACCTCGACCACACCCTGGGTCTGCTCTCCCTCCGCGAAACCCACCCGCTCGTCGTCTACGCCACCGATCGTGTGCATCGCGGCTTCACCGAGGGCAATGTTCTCTATCGGACCCTCGAGCGGTTTCGCGAGCAGGTGACCTGGCGCTCTCTCGAGCCCGGACGAGAGACGCCCTTGGCCGGTGTCAATGGCCGAGAGAGCGGCCTCTTCATCGAGGCCGTGGCCGTGCCGGGCAAGCTTCCGATTCACCTCGAGCAGATGGGGGCCGGGGATCCCGAGGACAATGTCGGCCTCAGGATTCGCGAGGCCTCCACGGGGCGGCGGCTCGCCTATTTTCCGGCGGCGGGCGGCCTCACCCCGAACGTGCGGAAAGCGCTCGACGGGGCCGACTGCGTCTTCTTCGACGGGACATTCTGGTCGAGCGACGAGCTGCCCGCCCTCGGCCTGGGAACCAAGCGCGCCGAGGACATGGCACACCTGCCCGTGGGGGGTGAGACGGGCAGCCTCGCCGCCCTGCGCGACCTGTCCGCGCCGCGTCGCATCTACATCCACATCAACAACACCAATCCCATGCTGCGTGACGACTCCAAGGAGCGAGCGGCGGCGAAGGCGGCGGGGTGGGAGATCGCCGCGGACGGCATGGAGGTCACCCTGTGACGATACGGCCCCCGCTGTCGCGCGACGAGCTCATCGCCTGGGTCCGCCGCGAGGGAGAGCAGCGCTACCACGATCACCATCGGTACCACGTGCTCATGCACGAGGGCCGGCTGACCAAGCTCCAGCTCCAGCAGTGGGTGCTGAACCGCTACTACTACCAGACGCGCATCCCCATCAAGGACGCCGTCATCCTGTCCAAGTCGGACGATCCTGCCTTCCGCCGCATGTGGATCCGCCGCATCCGCGACCACGACGGCGACGAGGCGGGGGGCGAGGCGGGGCTCGACCTCTGGCTGCGTCTGGCCGACGGGGTCGGCCTCGACCGCGAGGAGGTGGCGAGCTGCCGGTCCGTCCTGCCCGGCGTCCGCTTCGCCTGCGACGCCTACGTCGATCTCGTGCGCGAGCGGAGCCTGGTGGAGGCGGTGGCCTCGTCCCTCACGGAGTTCTTCGCCCCCGACCTCATGTCGAAGCGCGTGCTCGCCTGGGAGAAGCACTACCCGTGGGTGAGCGCGGACATGCTGGCGTATTTCCGCTCGCGCGTCCCGCGCGCCCGGCGCGACTCCGAGGAGGCCATCGATTTCGTGGTCGCCCACGCGACCACCTACGAGATGCAGGAGCGCTGCGTGGCCGCCCTGATCCGGAAGACGGAGATTCTCTGGCACCTGCTCGATTGCGCCTTCGCCGCCTACATCGAGCCGGGCTGGGGCCCCGGGGGAGCCCGCGCCATCTGATGGACGCCTCGAGCCGGCCCCGCCTCGCCCCCAAGGCCCGCCTGCGCTTCGATCGCAAGTCGTCGCGCTACATGCTCCTCTACCCCGAGCGCGGCCTCGTGCTCAACCCCACCGCCGCCGACGTGCTCCAGCGCTGCACGGGCGAGCGTACCGTCGGCTCCATCGTGGAGGAGCTGGCCCAGAAGTACGGGCACGAGACTCCCGCCGTGGAGCGCGAGGTGATGGACTTCCTCCAGACCATGGCCGATCGCGGCCTCGTGCAGGCGGCGATGTGAACGAGGCGTACCGACCCTACACGCTCGTGGCCGAGCTGACGTATCGCTGCCCCCTGCGCTGCGTGTACTGCTCGAATCCCCTCGACTACGGGCGCCACGATCGCGAGCTCGACACCGCGACCTGGCAGCGCGTCTTCCGCGAGGCGGAAGATCTCGGCGTGGTCCAGCTCAACCTGACGGGCGGCGAGCCCCTCGTGCGTGACGACCTCGAGGCCCTCGTCGAGGAAGCCCGCCGCCTCGACCTCTACACCAACCTGATCACGAGCGGCATCCCCCTCCGCCGCGAGCGCCTCGCCCGCTTCCGCGCGCTCGGCCTCGACAATGTCCAGATCTCGATCCAGGACACGGCAGCCCCGGCCTCGGACCGCATCGCGGGGCTGCGCTCGTTCGACCGCAAGCTCGAGATCGCCTCGTGGGTCAAGGAGCTCGGTTTCCCCCTCACCCTCAACACCGTGCTTCACCGCGAGAACCTCGACCGCGTGGAGGAGATCGTCGCGCTGGCGGAGCGGCTCGGCGCCGACCGCCTGGAGCTGGCCAATGCGCAGTACGTGGGCTGGGCGCTCTCCAATCGCGCCGCGCTGCTGCCGACGCGCGAGCAGCTCGATCGCGCCCGCGCCGTCGCCGGCGACGCCCGCCAGCGGCTGCGCGGCCGGATGGAGGTCCTCTTCGTCACCCCCGACTACTACGCGGAGTTTCCCAAGGCGTGCATGGATGGCTGGGGGCGGCGATTCATCGTGATCAGCCCCGACGGCCTCGTCTTGCCGTGCCACGCGGCCCACACCCTCCCCGGGCTTCACTTCGACTCGGTGAGAGAGCGTCCGCTCGAGGAGATCTGGCGCGACTCGCCGGGCTTCTCGGCCTTCCGCGGCCTAGACTGGATGCCCGAGCCGTGCCGGAGCTGCGACCGCCGCGAGCTCGACTTCGGGGGCTGTCGCTGCCAGGCCTTTCTTCTCACCGGGAATGCGGCGGCCACAGATCCCGTCTGCCGTCTCTCGCCCGATCACGGGCTGATCGAGAAGGCGCGCGAAGCCGCGACGGAAACTCAGCCGACCCCATTCATCTACCGGAGCGCCCCCGCCCGGGAGATCCGTTCCGAACGGTGGGGGGGCCTGGGGGAGGAGCGGCGCTCGCTCCCCCCCAGTACCAAATGAAACGCATGGACGCGAGTCTCGTCATCCTGCTGGCCCTGACCGCGATCGCCCTCGTGGTGGCGCTCGCCAGGGATCCTCAGCTCGTGCTCCGCGGCTTCCAGTCGACCGGCCGTTTGCTCGGAGGCGTGTGGATCGAGCTTATCCTGGGATTCGTGCTCGCCGGCCTTCTGGATGTGCTCATCCCGGCTCCCGTCCTCTCGCGATGGATGGGCGGCGAGCAGCTGGGGCGTGGGATCGTCGTGGGCTGGGCGGCCGGATTGATCATGCCGGGCGGGCCGTATCTCGTTTTCCCCGTCGTGGCGAACCTCTTCCGGAGCGGCGCGGCGCCCGGTCCCCTCATCGCTCTTCTCACGGCCAAGACCCTCGTGAGCCCCGTGCGCATGCTCACCTACGAGGCGCCCTTGCTGGGCTGGCCCCTGACCCTGGCGCGCCTGATTCCCGGCGTGCTCCTTCCCCCGGCTCTGGGCTGGCTCGGACAGTGGCTCTACACGCTCTTTGCCCGGCGATGAACGAACGGATCCTGGCTTGACAAGGTGGAAGGTTGCACCGTATCGTCCGCCGGGACACGGGAGTCCGCGCTCGGCGGACGATTGCTGACTCGGTCCTCACCCATCCTCAAAGGGGAGGCTCACCATGCGGCGCATCATCCTCGCATCGCTCACGGCGGCGCTCGTCATCGGACTTGCGCTCGCGCCCCTGGCCCCGGCCCAGCAGGCCCAGCAGCCGCCTCCAACCTGGAAGCAGGGTCAGCCCGCCAGCATGGCGGACTCGATGCTGGCGCCCATCCCCCAGCCGCCGGCACCCGCGGCGCTCGGTGAGCTCCAGGTCGACAAGATCAAGGTCCCACCCGGCTTCAAGGTCTCGGTGTGGGCGAGCGGGATCAACAACGCGCGCGCCATGACCTGGGGCGACAAGGGCACGCTCTTCGTGAGCAGCCGCGTCGCCGGCAACGTCTACGCGATCGTGGACAAGGGCGGGCAGCGCGAGGTCAAGGTCATCGCCAAGGGCCTCAACCTGCCCAATGGCGTGGCCTTCAAGGACGGGACGCTCTACATCGCCGAGATCTCGCGGATCACCAAGATGCCGGGCATCGAGGGCAAGCTGGACAATCCGCCGGCCATGGAAGTGGTCTACGATATCCTTCCCCGCGACGTGCCCCACGGCTGGAAGTATCTGGCCTTCGGGCCGGACGGCAAGCTCTACTTCAACATCGGCGCGCCCTGCAACATCTGCATGCCGCCCGACACACATGCCAATATCTCGCGCGTCAATCCCGACGGCACCGGCTTCGAATACTTCGCTCACGGGGTGCGGAACAGCGTGGGCTTCGACTGGCATCCGGTGACGAAGGAGCTCTACTTCGCCACCCACGCCCGCGACTGGTTGGGCGAAGACGTCCCGAGCGACCGCTTCGACATCGCGGCGAAGAAGGGCCTGCACTTCGGCTTCCCCTACTGCCACCAGGGCGACATTCCCGATCCCGAGTTCGGCAAGGGACGCTCCTGCAGCGAGTTCGCGGCGCCGCTCATCAAGACGGGCCCGCACGTGGCCGGCAACGGCGTGGAGTTCTACACGGGCTCGATGTTCCCCGCCGAGTACAAGAACCGCGCCTTCCTCGCCCAGCGCGGCTCCTGGAACCGGACACAGAAGATCGGCTTCCGGGTGATGATGGTCACGCTCCGGACCGGTGACGTGCCCAAGTACGAGCCGTTCGCCGAGGGATGGCTCCAGGGCGACAAGATCTGGGGCCGGCCCGTGTACACGAAGCAGATGAAGGACGGCTCGCTCCTGATCGCCGACGACTACGCGGGAGCGATCTACCGGGTCACCTACCAGCGGTAACATAGAGGGAGGGGGTCGCCGCGGCCCCCTCCCAGACCCGCCCTTCAAAGAAGGGACGTGCGCCGGCGAAGCCGGGGCTCGAGCCGCGGCAAATCTCCAGGACGTGACGACCTTGACTTCGGAAAATCTCGACCAAGGCAAATCGCGTAATGCCAGGTTCCTCCGATGGCTCGGAACCCCTGGCATCGCAGGCTTCGCGTTCACGCTGGTCATCCTGGTCACGGCGCCGGCGGCCGCCGCCGACGTGGAAGCCGGACGCCGCAAGGCCGAGCCGTGCGCGGCCTGCCATGGCCGCGATGGCAATGCCACGGTCCCCGGAACTCCCTCGCTCGCCGGGCAGCCGGTGTTCTTTACCCACTGGCAGCTCATCAAGTACCGGGACGGACGTCGGAAGGATCCACAGATGTCGCCCCCGGCCCAGAACCTGAGCGACGAGGACATGGCCGACCTGGCTGCCTACTACGCGACCCAGCGGCCAAATCCGCGCCCAGCCAAGGTCGATCCCGCCAAGGTCACCGCGGGCAGGCAGCTCGCCAACCTTCACCACTGCACGTCCTGCCACAGGCCCGGGCTCGTCGGTCAACAGCAGGTGCCGCGACTGGCCGGCCAGGACTTCGACTATCTCCTGCGGCTCCTCCGAAGCTTCAAGGCCAAGACGGCCTCTGACCTGGACGGCATGATGACGATGTCCGCGCAGCCCCTTCAGGAAGAAGACCTGCTCAACCTCGTGCACTTCATGGCAAGCCTGGGCGGCGAGTAGCGGGCCAGCGCGGCGTCTCCGCCTCCGGAGACGGCGGTTCATAGCCGAGGGCGTCGACGGTGGCCGGCTGGAGGCCGTCGCGGTCCTCATGCGCTCGCCCCATGGCCTCCTTGAGCCGCGTCAGGTCCTCCTCGATGCGCGGGCCCGGATCCTCACCGAAGAGCGTCGTGATCATGTGGGCGAGCTCGCCGCCCTGTGGATCGTACTGCAGCGACACTCGCACCAAGGTACTTCCATCGGGCCTGGGCTCGAAATGCACCGAGCCCGCGTGCTCGACCAGCGCGCCCTCCGCGTGCCAGGCAATGAGCTCGTTCGGCTTGTCGTTGATGATCTCCGCGTCCCACTCCACGCTCGTCCCCGCCGGCCCCTTCGCGACCCAGTGCGACCGGGTCGGCGACTGGACGGACACCGACTCGAGATTCGCCATGATCAGCGGCAGGTTGCGAAAGTCACGCCAGAACCGGTAGACCTTCTCGGCGGGCTCCTCCACGGAGACGGCGCGCTCGACCTTGACGCCGAGATTGCCGCGGCGACCTTCCTCGGCGGCCGCCCGGTCGATCCCGAGCGCCCGGTAGAGGGCGCACTGCCCCCGCAGGCCGCGATACAGGAGCGTGGCGCCCGTGGCCGCGAGGGCCCACCCACTGCGCGATCGGCGCAAGAGCCCGAAGGTCAGCAGACCGGAGCCTGCCAGAACGGAAGCGAGTCGCTCCTTGTGTCCCACGTTCACCCCGCCGGTCATGCTGGGCTGTCCTTCTTTCGTTGTATTCACGTTCGGCTCCTTCACTTCGGTTTGCGGTTATCCGTCGCGGGCCTTCCCGACGTTAGGCGATGTCGGCAAGGACCGTGCCGAGCCCGATGCGCGTGCATGTGAGCGTTGCAAGGCGGAAAAGGCGCTCGCCGACGGCGTCCTGCGTCGGGACTGGGCAGGATGTACTCGGTAAAGGCGGACGGCCCGGCTGTCCGATGATCAGCGGACCCGACGAAGATCCCCCGGTCCACGGCCGATTCATGGGAGCAGCCATCATCTGGACGCGGGCACAGGAGATGCAGCCGATGGCTCAGGTTCCTCGATTCCGACTCTCTCGAGCAGGGGGCTCACGATGCGGTGGGGAAACATGCGCAGCAGCGGCAACCTCGAAGACCGCGAGGCTTCGGGGCCGGCCTTCGGAGGAGGTCTCAAGCTCGGCGGCATCGGCTTCATCGCCGTCGTGGCCATCAGCTGGTTCCTCGGTCTCAATCCCATGGACGTGCTCGACTCGCTGCAGGGCGGGTCGTCGTCCTCGCCGCCCACGCAGAGCGCGCCGCCTCCCGCGGCCGGGCCGGGGACCCGCGACGAGACCAAGGACTTCATCGCCCGGATCCTCGGCGACACGGAGGACACCTGGAGCGCGCTCTTCAAGCGGATGGGTGGTGAGTACCGTCCGCCGCGGCTCGTGCTCTTCCGGGGAGCCGTGGACTCCGCGTGCGGCCTGGCCAGCTCGGCCGTGGGCCCCTTCTACTGCGCGCAGGACAGCCGCGTCTATCTCGACCGCTCTTTCTTCGAAGACCTGTCGAGGCGATTCGGGGCACCGGGCGATTTCGCCCGTGCCTACGTGATCGCCCACGAGGTCGGGCATCACGTGCAGAACCAGCTCGGTGTCATGGACAAGATTGCCGGACAACGCGGGCGCGCGGGAGAGACGCGAAGCAATGCGCTGTCGGTGCGGCTGGAGCTGCAGGCCGATTGCTTCGCGGGGGTCTGGGGTCATTTCGCCAAGGAGCGGAACCTGCTGGAGCCGGGTGACGTGGAATCCGGCCTCGCGGCCGCTGCCGCCATCGGCGACGATCGCCTTCAGCAACAGTCCCGCGGGCGCGTCTCTCCGGAGTCCTTCACCCACGGCTCCTCGGCTCAGCGGGTCCGCTGGTTCCGGGCCGGCCTCGACTCCGGTGACGTGGCCCAGTGCAATACCTTCGAGAGCGCCCGGCCCTGATGCCGTCCCGCCTTCATGGCAAGCCGGGGCGGCGAGTAGCGACCATTCGCGCCAGCCAGTCTTCCGTCCCGCGGGGCGACGCCAACCGAATGACCGTCAAGTGCGCGCACTCGGGACGCGAGAACAGGATCGGAAGCTCCCGCCTGCGTTGCCTGTAGGTCTTGAACAGCCAGTGGTAGAGGGACTCTTCCGACCAGAGCTTGAGGTGGGGCCAGAAGTCCTCCCGATTGCCGTTCCACAGAACCTCGCGCGTGATGGCGCGCCGGAGTGTCCGGCGGGTCAACCGCGCGAACAGGAGGGGAAGCGAGTAGTCGAGCCAGACCACGGTGTCCGCGAGAGGCCAGATGATATCGCGCACCTGGCGATAATTTCCCGCCACCACCCAGTCGTCGCCCGCCGTAGCTTCAACGACGCGAGCGCGAAAGTCCGCGACAGAGGCCGCCCTCCACCCCGGCTCCCAGTAGAGCGCGTCGAGCTCGACGAAGTTCAGGCCTAGCGTCTCGGAGAGCCGCTTCGCCAGCGTCGACTTGCCGGCACCGGTCGTCCCCACCACGACGAGGCGTCGCTGAGCCACCGGCTGCGCCTAGGGCACGAGCGTCTCCGCCGTCCAGCCGCCCGAGATGCGCCGGAAGAGGCGGCGATCGTGCAGGCGATCGGAAGGCGACCCGTGCCAGACATCGATCTCCGTGGGCCACAGGCAGACCCCGCGGAGGCTCTCGGGAGGCGGCACGGCGGCGGCGTTGGGCCAGCGGCGGCCAAGCTCGGCGATGCCCTCGAGGAAGACCTCCCGCGAGGCCACCGGCTCGCTCTGCGGGCGGTAGGCGTCGTAGTAGTGCTCGAGCAAGCGCGAGCCGAGAACCTTGCGATCCCACCAGAAGCGGAGGCGGTCCGGGTCCATGGGGCGAAGCTCGCCGTAGACGCGATACTGCCGCTCCACGCTCGACCAGAGTATGGTCAGCGAGCACTGGCCGCTCTTCTCGATCTGCCGCCACTTGGGGCTCAGGGCATTGAGGAGGAGGCCGAAACCGCGCTCGTCGACGTCGCGGAGCGAGACGGGGCGCGCTTCGGGTCGCTGATGCTCGCCCACGGTCACGAGAAAGCAGACGTCGGCATGGGCGTCCTTGCGGCGGCGCGCCTCTTCGCGCGCGGCCACGATCTCCGCGATGGGATTCTCGGTCACCGCTCGAGAGAGAGCCCGCCCCAGAGGACGGGCTCGGGCACCAGGCGCACCCCGAAGCGCGCCTGGACGGCCGCGCGGATCTCGCCGGCGAAGGCCGCGATCTCCGACGCGCGCGCGCCCTCGCGGCAGACGATGGCCAGGCTGTGACGGGTGGAGAGTCCGACCGCGCCCCGGGAGACGCCACGGGCAAAGCCCGTGCGCTCGATCAGCCACGCGGCGGAGAGCTTGACGCGCCCGTCGCGCTCGGGCCAGCGTGGCATGGCCAGATCCCCGGCCGCCCGCTCCACGCGTGACAGGGTCTCCGCGTCGACGATGGGGTTGAGGAAGAAGGAGCCGCAGCTCCGGCTATTCGGATCGCCGGCATCGAGGACCATGGACTTGGCGCGCCGGATGCCGAGCACGCTCGCGCGCACCTCGCCGAGGCCCGGCGCGCGATGGCCCCGGGCGGCCAGATCGCGCTCGAGGTCGGCGTAGTTCACCATCGGCTTGCCTCCGGGCTCCAGGCGGTACGTCACGGCCGTGACGACGTAGCGCCCTGCCTCGTCGCTCTTGAAGCGGCTCTCGCGATACGTGAAGCCGCAGTCCCCGGGGGCAAGGGTGACGATCCGGTCGGCCTTCCGATCGAGGGCGCGCACCGCCGTCACGGTCTGCGAGACCTCCTGGCCATACGCGCCGACGTTCTGGATCGGCGTGGCGCCGACCAGCCCCGGGATGCCGCTCAGGCACTCGAGGCCGGCCCAGCCACGCTCCACCGCCCGCGCCACGAGCTCGTCCCACGGCTCGCCGGCCGCCGCAGTGACCTCGATGGCGCCCGGCGCTTCATGCGTCGTCACTCCTCGCATGCGGATGGCGAGCACGAGGCCGTCCACGCCTTCGTCCGCCACGACCACGTTCGAGCCCGCGCCGAGGACGCTCAGGGACAGATCGCGGGCGCCCGCCCATCGGCAGGCCGCGAGCACGGTCGCCTCGTCCAGAGCCTCGACGAGGTAGCGCGCCGGCCCGCCCACGCCCATGGTGCACCGGGGAGCCAGCGGGATGCGCTCGAGCGGAATCACTGCACGCGGAGGCGCGGATCCAGGATGTCGCGGAGGCCGTCGCCCAGGAGATTCAGGCTGAGCCCGGCCAGCGTGAGCGCCAGCCCGGGGAAGAGGCTGACCCAGAAGGCCTCGCGGATCACGTTCTTGCCGCTGGCGATGACGTTGCCCCACGACGGGACATAGGGCGGGACGCCGACGCCGAGAAATCCCAGAATGGCCTCGGCGAGAATCGCGTAGGCGAAGATGAAGCTCCCCTGCACCAGAAGCGGCCCCACGCAATTCGGAAGAATATGGCGCACGGCGATGGCCATGTCCAGCCGACCCAGGGCGCGCGCGGCCTGGATGTAGTCGAGCTCGCGGATGGACAGCACGGTGCTGCGGATCAGCATGGCCGTTCTCGGCGTGTAGACCACGGAGAGCGCAAAGATGACGTTCCACACGCCGGGGCCGCGCGCCGCCATGAGGGCGATGGCGAGCAGGATGGCGGGAAAGGCCATGAGGCCATCCATGATCCGCATGATGATGGGATCGAGCCGTCGCGAATAGCCCGCGGCGAGCCCGACCACGATGCCGCCGATCGAGGTGAGCAGCATGGTGGTCACCCCGACGAGGAGCGAGACGCGACTGCCGTGGAGCACGAGGCTCCAGACATCACGGCCGAACTCATCGGTGCCCAGGTAGTTCCCGGCTCCCGGCGGCTTGAGGCGATCGGCCGGTACCAGGCGCATCGGGTTGTGCGTGGACAGGACGTCGGCCAGAAGGGCCGCCACGACAAAGACGAGCAGGATGAGGGCGCCCACGACCACCGCGCGATTGGCGAGAAGCCTCTGGAGCCAGCGTGAGTCCGAGCGCGAGATTCCCACCGCCTCGAAACGCGCGGGCGCGGCCCTGACGGCGTCGGAGGTGGCTTCACTCATAGCGGATGCGGGGATCGATCACGGCATAGAGGAGATCGACGGTCAGGTTGATCAGGACATAGGTGGCCGCGGTCACGAGCACCACCCCCTGCACCACCGGATAGTCGCGCCGAAGGATGGCCGAGATGATGAGGCGGCCGAGACCGGGAATGTTGAACACGATCTCCGTGACCACGGCGCCGCCGATGAGCACGGCCGTGGTGATCCCGATGACGGTGACCACGGGCACGAGGGCGTTGCGGAAGGCGTGGACGTAGATGACCACGCGGTTCGAGAGGCCCTTGGCCCGCGCCGTGCGAATGTAGTCCTGCTGGAGCACCTCGAGCATGCACGAGCGCGCGATGCGCGCGATCAGCGCGGACTGGTTGAAGCCGAGCGACAGCGCGGGCAGGACCATGTACCTGAGGCCGGCCGCGGGATCGCTGAAGATCGACACGTAGCCCGCGGCGGGGAGCCAGCCGAGGCGCACCGCGAAGAGATAGATGAGGTTCAGGGACAGCCAGAAGCCGGGAATGCAGACGCCCAGGAGGGACACGAACATCAGCCCGCGGTCCCACAGAGAGCCGCGGTAGGCGGCCGCGATGGTGCCCGAGGGCACGCCGATGATCACGGCCACGAGCAGGGCGAGCCCCGTGAGGACCAGGGTCGGCTCCGCGCGCTCCCAGAGCGCGCGTGTCACGGGCCGGTCGAGGAAGTAGGACTGGCCGAGGTCACCGCGGAGGATGCGCGCGTAGAATCCCAGCAGCTGATCGTAAAGCGGCCGGTCGAGCCCCAGGGCCTGGCGGGTCTTCTCGATCTGGGTAGGCGTGGCGTCCGGGCCAAGCATCACGGACACCGGGTCGCCGGGAATCAGGTGGATGAGCAGGAACACGATGGTGACCACCACCGCCATCACGGGCAGGAGGGCCAGGACCCGTCGGACGAGGTAAGGCCCCACGCATTACTTCTCGAGCCAGACGTTGTAGAAGCGGATGCGCTCGGTCTTCTCGTTGAAGCCCTTCACCGTGTTGCGCATCGCGCGGAGCCCGAAGAGATCCCCGTAGCGGATGACGGGCACCTTCTCGTAGAACTGCCGCGTCTGCTGCTCCCAGAGGGCCATGCGCTTCTTCGGATCCGTCTCCCGGGCCAGCTCGGATTGAATGCGCTGGATGTCCTCGTCGGTGGTCCAGCCCGGCCAGTTGGCCGTGAGGTAGACGTGATGCGTGGGGTCGTAGGCGGCGCCGATGCCGGTCGTGAAGACGTCGTATTCCTTCGAGTTATTGCGCCGCTTGACCAGGGTGGCCCAGTCCACCACCTGGAGATCGATATTGAAGCCCACGTCCTCGAGCTGCTGCTTGGTCAGGAGGGCGAAGTCGTACATCCACTTGTACTCCTGGGTGGTCATGAAGCGGATCGGCTCTTTCTTGTAACCGGACTCTTGCAGGAGCCGCTTCGCCTTGTCGCGGTTGTGCTCGTTCCACGGCAGTCCGGTGAGCTTGGTGTGCCACGACGAGATCTCGACCGGCGCCAGGCTCGAGTCCATGCGATAGAACTCGGACTTGCCCCCCGCCACGTTCTTCATGATCGGCTCGATGTCGATGGCGGCCTGCCAGGCCTGGCGCAGCTTCTGGTTCGTCATCAGGCCTTCCTTCTTGTTGAAGACCGCGACGAGCCAGTAGTACGGCTTGGACACGAGAGGACGGGCGTTCGGGGACTTCTTGAGCCGGTCATAGGAGTCCAGGTTGAGGTCGTCGGCGAAATCCAGCTCGCCCGTCTCCACCTGGGCCACACGGGTCGCCACCTCGGGCACGGGAATCCACCGGATCTCGTCCACGTAGGCCGTCTTGCCTCCGCCGTAGCCGTTGGGCTTCTCGTTGCGCGACTTGTAGTCGTCGAAGCGGACCATGCGGATGTACTGATCGGGCTTCCACTCGGCGAGCTTGAAGGGCCCCGTGCCGATGTATTCGGTCGCCTTCTGCTCCGGCGGGAACTTCTCGGCGATCTCCTTGGGATAGATGGCGCCGAAGTTGTTCGGCACGGCGAGCGAGATGAGCACGATGGCCGACTTCTCCTTGAGCCGCAGCTCGACCGTGGACTTGTCCACGGCCTTGAGGTCCGAGACCTGGGCGAAGAGGGCCTTGCCATAGATCGACTGCTTCCCCCAGCGGCTGAGCGAGGCGACGACGTCCTCGGAGGTCATCTCCTTGCCGTTGTGGAACTTGACGCCCTGGCGGAGCTTGAAGGTGTAGACGAGGCCGTCCTTGCTGACGGTGTGGCTCTCCGCCAGCATGGGGATGGGCCGGTTGCTGCTGTCCAGGCTGAAGAGGCCCTCGTAGATGTGGTTGGTCAACGTCTCGGTGATGCTGGCGGTGGTCCAGTGGGCATCCAGCGCCGGGGGCTCTCCGAGATTGCCGACCCGGATCACGCCGCCCTTGGTCTGCGCATGGGCCGCCGTGGTCAGAGCGGCGAGCCCGAACAGGACCGCCATGCTTGCCGTGAAGAGCCGCCGAAGCAAACCGGATCGCGCCATACCGCCACCTCCATCGGGGGAATACGTACGGACAGGTGCCGTGACTCTGCCTCGACCCGGCAGCCTTGTCAACGTGCCGGTTCGAGCTGAGCGGCGAAGCCCTGAGGCGAGACGCCCGAAGGGGAGGCGGGAGGGGTGGAGTGAAAACAGCGCCGCGCCGGGAGGGCTTTCGACCTCTCCGGCGCGGCGGATGGATCCCGGTATGTGGTTACGGAACGGTGATCGTGGTGCCGTCGCCGTTGGCGGTGATCGAGAAGGTGCCGGTGCTGCTCGACGTGTAGGTGTAGGTACCCGACCAAGCAGGCGAGCCACCCGGAGGAGGCGTGGGAACGCGGGCGACGAAGGGACCGGCGCTCTGGCCGAGACCGTTCGTGGTCGCCTGGGTCAGGTCGGTCAGGGCCGCGGGCAGCGCGCCCATGTGGGCCGTGAACATGCTGATGGCCGAGCCGAGCGTCCGGGAGTCGGCCTGGGCCTTGGCGACGCGGGCGCGGGTCTGGACGTTGGCGTACAGCGGGATCGCGATGGCCGCGAGGATACCGATGATGGCCACCACGATCATCAGCTCGATGAGCGTGAAGCCGCGCTGATTGCCTAGCGCCTTTCTCTTCGTGTGCCAGAAGCTCAACATTGGTCGTGTCTCCTTTGAGAGTTAGTGCCGCTCGGTAATTGTTGAAATCAAGCTGTCCATCATGCCGTTCGTAATTGCACGGTCGGTGCCAAGGCCCGCTTTCTGGGCCTGTCAGCATGCTGACGCGAAAAGGCTGGAATATGGGCGTCGGGCGGCCTCGTAGCCCCCCGAATCGGACCAAAAGGATGGCGCGCCGTTCTTCTGGGCGCCGGAGACGGACATCGAGCGCCGTCACCCTGACAAAAGTCGCCAGGCGGCCGATAAAGGCCCATCTGCGGCGATGAGCGCCTGCGCGAAGAGGCCCATTGGTCAACCAAAGTGATCCCACCGCCAAGCGCGCAGATGACGGCGCCCTCGACCGCACGCTCAACGTAGAGAGATCACGCCTCGCGTGCGATCAACTCAGCCCTCGTCTCGCGTCGGCCGCTGGCCGCCGCTCAACTCGAACGGCGGGGCGCCGCCTCGCATCTGGACCTTTCTCGGCCGCCTGGTGGTCTGGTCTTAGGGGAAGATCTGGCGGTAGGTGAAGCGGGCGCGCTCGCCGGCGCCGGCGAAGCGGGTGTTGTAATCGCGGGTCATGGCCTTGAGCGTGTCCGAATGGACGAAGGCGTGAAGGGCCGCTTCGGACTCGAACTCGTAGATCACCATGTACTGCCAGGGCTCGGCACCCACGTGGTCACTGTCGAGCGGAATGGCCTCGTAGCGGCGCATGGCGAGGCAGCCCGGCACGCGTGAGGCCTCGGCGGCCCGCTGGGTGTTGTACCACTCGTTGAAGGCGGCCTCCCGCTCGGGCGATATGGTCGCCTTGACGACGAAGATCGCCGGGCGGCTCACGCGGCGCCCTTATCGAGACGTCAGGTGGGGCCAGAGCGCCTCGGCGCCCCGCGCGGCGACCTCGCGCCCCAGCTCGAGCGACCAGTGGCTCTCCCCTCCGAACTCGGCGCGCCAGGACCAGAGACGTCGCGTGACGAAGTGGAGCGAGTGCTCGTACGTGAAGCCGATGGCGCCGTGAGACTGATGCGCAATGCCCGCCCCGAGGCCCGCCGCTTCCCCGACGCGAACCTTGGCGACGGCGACCTCGAAGGCGGCCTCCCCCAGACTGGCCGTGCCGCGCGCGTCCATGGTGGCGAAGGCGTGCTGCGCCGCCATGCCGGCCGCCGCCGTGTGGCCGGCGAGCAGGGCAAGCTGATGCTGGATGGCCTGGAAGGACGCGAGGGTGCGCCCGAACTGGCTTCGCTCCGTCACGTACTTGACCGACTGGGCGAGAAGGTACTCGAGGCCGCCCGCCATCTGGGCCGCGCGCGCGAGCGCGCCGAGCTGCCAGAGTCGATCCGCCGACGGCCCGGGATTCGCCGCCACCACTGGCGCCCCCCGCCACGTCAAGGTGTCCCGCGGCTCGAGGGCGAGGTTGACGTCTTCCTCGACCGAGGCGGCTCCGCGCGCGATCAGCGCGATCATTGGCCGGCCCTCGTCCTCGGCCGCCACCACCACGTGCTCCGCCTGCCGGCCCCAGGGCACGCGCGGCGCCGAGCCCTCGAGCCGCCAGCCCTTTCCGTTCCTGATCAGCGTCAGTCGAGTGTGAAGCGAGGTGGGCGCGAGCGTGATCGGGCCCATGGGCACGTCGAGCCCGCTCTGGGCGAGTAGCCAGCCCCCCATCATGGTCTCGGCGATGGGCAGGGGAACGGCGTGACGCCCGGCCGTGGTCAGGACCACGTGCGCGTCCGACCAGCTGCCGCCCGCGCCGCCGCGAGACTCCGGCACCTGGGGCAGCGTGAGTCCGTTCTCCTCGACCTGGCGCCACAGGGCCTCGGACCACGTCCCCTTCTCGGCGGATTCCTGGAGCTGTGGGGTAACCTGCGCGGTGAAGAGCCGCGAGCAGGTGTCGGCAAGGATCGTTCGGAGCTCTTTGTCCCCCGCCATTATTCGGTTCCGGGGGGGAGCGGCCGCCGCTCCTGTTGAGGGTTGGCTCGCCTCGCCTCCGGCTGCGCCTCACACTGCAGCCCCGGCCCCCCCCACCGGTTTGCGCATGATGCTTGTCGATATGGCACAGCGAGGGTTCCGAATGCCCCGCTCATCGCAGCCCCAGCCCGCGCGCGATGATGCCGCGCAGGATCTCGCGCGTGCCGCCGCGGAGCGAAAAGGACGGCGCGTGCTGGACGAGATAGCCGAGCGTTCGCTCGAACTGGCTGCCCGAGCCCAGCCGGGGCTCGACACCGAGCAGGGCGTGCACGGTCTCCGGGATCTCCTGCTCGAAGCTCGTGCCGACGTCCTTGACCACCGCGGCCTCGAGGTTCGGGTTCTGCCCCGCCTGCAGCATGCCCGCCACCGAGAGCGACATCTGGCGGAGGGTGATGAGGTGCGCGGTGAGGCGACCGATCACCACCGCGGCCCGCTCGCCCGGCTCGCGGCCGGCCTCGCGGATGAGCTCCATGATGAGCCGGATGGAGGACAGGTAGCGCTCGGGGCCGCTGCGCTCGAAGGCCAGCTCCGTGCTCACCTGCCGCCAGCCCTCGCCCTCCTTGCCCACGAGCATGTCGTCGGGCACGAAGGCGTTCTCGAAGTGCACCTCGTTGAAGTGATGACCGCCCGCGAGGTCGATGATGGGCCGGATGCGGATGCCCGGGGACTTGAGGTCGACGAGGAACTGCGAGAGCCCCTCGTGCTTCTTGTCCGGCACCACCTTGGTCCGGAAGAGCGCGATGGCATAGTCCGAGATGTGGGCGTTGCTCGTCCAGATCTTGGTGCCGTTGACGCGATAGCCTCCCTCGACGTGCTCGGCCCTCGTGCGGATCGAGGCGAGATCCGAGCCCGAGTCGGGCTCGCTCATGCCGATGGCGAAGGCGAGCTCGCCCCTGGCGATCCGGGGGAGAAAGCGCTGCCGCTGCTCCTCGGTGCCGAAGCGGAGGAGGAGGGGGCCGCTCTGGCGGTCGGCCACCCAGTGAGCGGAGACAGGCGCCCCCGCGGACAGGCATTCCTCGAGCACGACATAGCGCTCGAGGGCCGTCCGCTCGTGGCCGCCGTACTTCTTCGGCCACATCATGCCGATCCAGCCTCGGGCGCCGAGCTGGCGCGAGAACTCGCGGTCGAAGCCGCCCCAGGAGAGCGCGCGCTTCGAGCTCGACATACCGCCCAGGGCGTCGCGCAGGAACTCGCGCACCTCGGCGCGCAGCGACTGCGCCTCCGGGGGCAGCTCGCACAGGTCGAAGTTGAAGGTGGGCATGGGTCCCTTGCCTCGCTACCGCTTCGCGGCCTTCGCGATGGCGGCGATCTTGTCGGCGAAGTTGATCTGGCTGTCGTCCGCGGGCTCGTAGCCGATCTTGTCCCGCGCGTTGGCGATGCTCCAGAAGCGGTGGGTGTTGCCGCTGATGCCGTAGATGATGAGGAAGGGCACGCCATGCTCGTCGGCGATGTCCTTCGTCTCGACCATGCGGATGGCCTGCTGCACTTGATCCCGCTGCGACAGGTACGCGCCCAGGGCCCGGTGCATGATCTTGATGTCGCCGGGCTTGACGTGGTCGATATCGTCGTCGCGAGGTCCGCCGATCCGCCACTGGACCACTTCGAGCTTGCGCCCCTCGACCTTGCCGGTGGCGAACACGAAGCCCAGGAGCTCGTAGGCGGCCTTGGCCCAGCCATACCAGTTGTCCGAGCGGGGCGGCATCTCGGGGGTGACCATCTCCATCTTGCCCGCCCAGATCAGGCGCTCGTAGTAGTCGGCCGCGTGGTTGGAGCTGCACACCACCACGCGCCGCACGCCCTCCTCGAGGGCGGTGCGGTAGACGTTGTAGGCGAGCGCGACGTTGTCGTGCTCGGCCCAGAACTTCGCCTCGCTGTTCTCCTGCCAGGTGGTAGCGTCCAGTCCCGGCGCGCTGACATACCCGCAGTGGATGACGGCGTCCGCGCCCTTGAAATGCTGGCGGTAGGCGTTGCGGTCCCGCTGCGTCAGGTCCGCGACCACGATGCCCGGGACGGCCTTGCCCGCCCTCGTCGTTCCCCGCACGTCGATGGGGACGAGATCCCACCGGTCCGAGAGCTCGCTGAACATGCGCTGGGCGACGTACCCCGACGCCCCCGTGAGAACTACGCGTCGCTTGGCCACTGTTTATCTCCTAGATGTTGACGCCCTTCATCTGGGCCTCGGGATAGCGCGAGCCGGCGGCGGCGCCGGGGGGCATCGCCTCGTTGATCCGCGCGAGATCCTCCTTCGTGAGATTGATCGACAGCGCCTCCACGTTCTCCTCGAGATAGGAGCGCCGCTTGGTCCCCGGGATGGGGAAGACGTCCTCGCCCTGCGCGAGGAGCCAGGCGAGCGCGAGCTGGGACGGGGTGGCGCCCTTCTCCCGCGCGATCTCTTCGATCCGGCGCACGAGCCCGAGATTGTGCTCGAGATTGCCCTCCTGGAAGCGCGGATGCTGACGGCGTCGGTCGTCTTCCGGCATGTCCCCGGCCTGCTTGATCCGCGCGCTCAGGAGGCCACGCCCGATGGGCGAGTAGGCGATGAAGGAGATGCCGAGCTCGCGGCACGTGGCGATTGTATCCTCGGCGGGCTGGCGATAGAGCAGCGAGTACTCGCTCTGCACGGCGCTGATGGGGTGGACGGCCTGCGCGCGCCGGACGGTCTCGGGCGCCGCTTCCGACAGCCCGAGAAAGCGGACTTTCCCGCGCTCGACGAGGCGCGACATGCCGCCCACGGTGTCCTCGATGGGCACCTTCGGATCGACGCGGTGCTGGTAGTAGAGGTCGATCACGTCCACGCCCAGGCGCTTGAGGCTCGCGTCGCAGGCTTCCGCGACATAGGCGGGCCGGCCGTCGACGAGGTTGCCCTTGCCGTCCGGGCTCCGCACCTGGCCGAACTTGGTGGCCACGAGCACCCGATCGCGCTTGCCTTTGATGGCGCGCCCGAGCAGCTCCTCGTTCTGGCCCCAGCCATACATGTCCGAGGAGTCGAGATGGTTGATTCCGAGATCGAGGGCGCGGTGGATGACGCCGATGCATTCCTGGTCGTCGCTCTTGCCGTAGGTGCCGGACATGGACATGAGCCCGAGTCCGATGGAGGAGGCGTTGAGACTGCTGTTCCCCAGCCTGCGCATGCGCATCATTTGGGCTCCTTGACGTCGAGGGTGTTCAGGAGATTGGCGGCGGCGGCATCCCGGGTGCCGAGGGGGGCCAGGTTGTGGCGCCACTCGATGAATCTCAGGATCGAGGTGGTGTCGTACGTGGTGTGGTCCACCACGCCGCGCCGGGAGAGCGGCGAGACGACGATGCTCGGCACGCGGGCCCCCGGGCCCCAGCGGTCGACCACGGGCGGCGCCACGTGGTCCCAGAAGCCGCCGTTCTCGTCGTGGGTCATGATGATGACGGTGCGCTTCCATGCCGCGCTCGCCTGGAGGCGCCGCACGAGATCGGCGGCGTGCTGCTGGCCCCGCGCGATATCCGCATAGCCCGGATGCTCGTTGTCCGCCCCGATCGGCTTCACGAAGGCCACTGCGGGCAGCCGGCCCGCATCCACGTCGGCGAGGAAATCCTTCTCGTCCTTGAGATGTTCGGTGCGGGCCGCCGTGCCGTCCCCGAACTGGCGAAAGTACGCGAAGGGCTGGTGATGGAACTGGAAAAGCCGGTCCGGCTTCCCGGCCAGCGCGTCCTTCCAGCCCCCCGAGTACCAGGCCCAGCTCACGCGCGACTCGCTCAGCCGGTCCCCGATGGTGGGCAGGGTCTGCGGCGGCACGCGGCGGTCGGGCGCGACATTGGCCGGATACGGCTGATACGTGCTGAAGGCCGTGTTGACCACGAAGCCGTCGGGCGTGACCTGCCCGTCCTTGACGAGCATCCCGTTGGCGTCGAGCTGGGCCCGGACCTCCGCGGGCGCCTCCCGCCACACCGGCGTGCAGGCGCACACGAGCCAGAAATGATTGAGGAAGGAGCCGCCGAAGGCCGCGTGGTGGAAGCGGTCGAGCAGCGTGAATTCTCTGGCCAGCGCCCAGGTGGCGAGCTTGGAGCCGTCGTAGTGGCCCATGACCAGTCCCGCCGCGTCGCTCCAGGCCACGAACTTGTCCATCCGCCCGCCGTTGATCTGGTGCTGCTGCTGGTAGAAGCGGTGCACGAGGTCGCCCGTCCTCTCGCCCGGCGGCACGAACCAGTCGATCAGGAAAGGCGCGTTGGGCAGGTCGGGCGGGAAGCGCAGATCAGGCGCGGGCGGGCGCCTGGAGGTGTCGATGGGCTGCGGCAGCGTGCGGTAGACGCGACCGTCCCTGTCCACCTGCGGGGGCGCCGAGCGTGAGTTGCCGAGGCCGTCGGCGCCGGGGAAAAGCCCGAAGACATTGTCGAAGGAGCGGTTCTCCTGGAAGATGACGACGATGTGATCGATGCGCGCGCGGGCGTCCTCGGCAGCCCGGTGCTTGGGCGCGGAGGCACCGCAGGCGGCGAGGATGGCCGCCGCGACCACGAGAGCCCATCGATGCACGTCGAGGTCTCCGCTCTCGCGCTACGGGAAGTCGGGCGGAGGGACGAACGCCTGGAACTCCCGCTCGAGCAGCCGCGCCATGTGGATGCAGGTGCGGTCGCCGTACTGCGGCCCGACGATCTGCACACCCACGGGCAGCCCTGACTTCGTGAAGCCTGCCGGCGCGACCGTGGACGGCAAGTAGACCATTCCCGAGTAGCCGGCCCAGAAGAGCTGGTCGGTGGTGGGCACGCGCCGGCCGTTGATCTCGATGGTCCGCTCGTGGCGCTCGCCCTGCTGGTCGTGGGGGAACGCCGCCGAGGCCGCGGCCGGGCACAGGAGGAGGTCGTACTCCTTGAAAAACTCGTGCCACTTCCAGCGCATCTTGTGCCGCCGCTCGTTCGCGGCGAGCCAGTCGCGATGGGAGATGATATTGGCCCGCACCATCCGCGCGTAATAGCTTTCATCCTGCGGCTCGAGCGTCTTGATCGCCTCGAGGTTCTTCTCGAACTCCTCAGGCGTCAGTCGCCCCGAGGTCGCCGCGCGCAGGAGCTGGATGTAGACGCGCTGCGCTTCCCACGCGTCCACATCGGGGCGCGCGCGGTCGCTGACCTTGGCGCGCTTCGAGGCAAGGAACTCGGCCACGGCCTGGACCCTGGCCTGGACTTCGAGATCGACTTCCGAGACCGGATCGGTGAGCATGACGGCGACCTTGAAATCGCGCAAGGCCTTCTGGCGCGGCTTGGCCAGCGTGAGCTTGTACCCCGCGGTGTCGATCTCGTCGGGCCCGGCCATGACGCCGAGGCCGATCTCGAGGTCCTCGGCGCTCCGGCCGAGCGGCCCGATCACGGAGATGTCCGCCTGGGACACACGCCCCGGCAACGCCTGGCCGCGTGGCGGCACGATGCCCCAGGTCGGCTTGTGACCGAAGACGCCGCAGTAGTGCGCGGGGTTGCGGATGGAGGAGCCGATATCGCTGCCCGCCTCGAAGCCGGTGAGGCCTGCGGCCAGGGCGGCCGCGGAGCCGCCGGAGGAGCCACCCGGCGCGCGGCTCAGGTCCCAGGGATTGTTCGTCGTGCCGTAGATGGCGTTGTAGCTCTGATAGTCGGCGAGGTAGATGGGGACATTGGTCTTGCCGAAGAGGACCACGCCTGCGCCAAGGAGGCGATCCACGGCGAGGGCATTGCGCGGAGGGACATGGTCCTTGAGCTCGGGCACGCCCCAGGTCGTCGGCATACCGACCACGTCATAGGATTCCTTGATGGTCATGGGCACGCCGTGGAGAGGTCCCCAGGGCTTCTTGCGCGCCAGAGCCCGGTCGGCCGCGCGCGCCCGCTTGCGGGCGCCCTCGAGATCGGTCGCGATGATGGCGTTGAGCGTCGGATTGTACTTCTCGACGCGAGCGAGATAGAGCTCGAGGAGCTCCGCGCAGCCGATCTTCTTGCGACGGATCAGTGACGCGAGCGCACTCGCGGATTGGAACGGGGTATCGAGCATCGCGCCCTCCGGTATCGGATTTCGGTCGGGATGGACCGGCCGGGGCATTGTAGCCTACCTGCGGGCCGTCGGGAGCGCAGGGCTGAGACGCGCGTCAATCGACGGCTACCCGACCCACGCGCGGATCCAGAGCGTCGCGGAGACCGTCGCCCAGGCAATTGAAGCCCATGACGGCCACGAAGATCGCGAGGCCGGGGAAGAGCGAGAGGTGGGGCGCCTCCATGAGATAGGCGCGGCCGTCGCTGACCATCTTGCCCCACTCGGGCGTGGGCGGCTGCACGCCGAGGCCGAGGAAGGAGAGGATGGCCGCCAGGAGGATGGCCGTGGCCACCTGCATGGAGGAGAAGACGAGGAGCGGCGAGACGCTGTTCGGCAGGATGTGGCGGAAGAGCACGCGGGGATGGCTGGCCCCGAGGGCGAGCGCTCCGCGCACGAAGTCGAGCTCCTTGAGCGAGAGCACCATGGAGCGGCTGACCCGCGCGAAGCTCGGGATCGAGCGCACGCCCACCGCGATCATCACATTCCCCAGGCTGGGCCCCAGCGCGGCAACCACGGCGATGGCGAGGAGAATGCTGGGAAAGGCGAGCAGCACGTCCATGGTCCGCATCACCGGGCCGTCGAGCCGGGGGAAATAGCCCGCGAGGAGGCCGAGCAGGATGCCCGCCGAGGCGCCGATGGCGGTGGCGATGACGCCGACGAGCAGCGATTGCCGGGCGCCGAAGACGATGCGCGAGAGGATGCAGCGCCCGAACTGGTCCGTGCCCAGGGGAAACTCCGCCGAGGGCTTGGCGAGCGCGTGGGGCAGATCCTGCTGGATCGGGTCGTGGGGCGCGACCTGGCGTGCGGCCAGGGCGAGCAGGGAAAGCGCCACGATGACGCCGAGGCCGATCAGCGCGAGCCGGTGCCTCGCGAAGCGGCGCCACTCATTCATAGCGAATGCGCGGGTCGAGCCAGCCATAGAGGACGTCCACGAGCAAATTGATCAGGACGAACACGACGGCGACGAGCAGCACGCAGCCCTGCACGACCGGGTAGTCACGCTGGAGGATGGCCGTGATGGCGAGGCGCCCCACGCCCGGCCAGGCGAAGATGGTCTCGGTGACGACGGCGCCGCCCAGGAGAAACCCGTACTGGAGCCCGACCACCGTGACCACGGGGATCAGAGCGTTCTTGAGGGCGTGCTTGCCCACCACGCTCCAGGGCGGGACGCCCTTGGCGCGCGCCGTCGTCACGTACTCGCGCCCGAGCACGTCCAGCATGCCCGAGCGCGTGAGCCGGCTGATGATGGCCAGCGACGTGGTGGCCAGCGTGGCGGCGGGCAACACGATGTGGCGGAGACCCTCCCATTCCCACACGGGCCCCGCCCGGCCCGACACGGGCAGCCAGCCCAGCTGCAGGCTGAAGAGCCAGATGGCGACGATGGCGACCCAGAAGATCGGCATGGAGAGCGTGGAGAGCGAGGCGCCCATGGCGAGATAGTCGAGCCAGGAGGCGCGGCGGACGGCGGCCACGAGGCCGAGCGGGATGCCCACCACGACGGCGAGCAGCATGCTCACCGTGGTCAGCTCGAGGGTGGCGGGAAAGCGCGAGAAGATCTCGTCGATCACGGGCGCGCGCGAGCGCAGCGAGCGGCCGAGGTCTCCCCGGAGCGCGCGGCCGAGGAAGGAGAGGTACTGGACGTGAAGGGGCCGCTCCAGGCCCAGCTCGACGCGCACCCGCGCCACCACGGACTCCGGCGCATCGGGCCCCGCGATGAGACGCACGGGGTCGCCGGGCACCACGTGCATGATGGCGAAGGCGAGCACGGAGACGCCGAGGAGCACCGGCACCGTCTGGAGCAGGCGCCGGAAGATGTAGCGCGTCATGAGCGGATCGTGAAGACTAGCTCCCCAATTCCGGGTAGGTCTGGGGGGAGAGCTGATCGGCACCGCGCCCCGCCCAGTCGTACTTCGTCATGCGCGGCCACATGCGCTCTCCTCCGGCCTGGAGGGCGGCGAGAATCGCTCCCTCGTCGGCGCCGAGCACGCGACCGCCGTCCACCACCACCCGCCCGTTGACGTAGACGCGGTCCACGTCCTCGTCGCTCGCGTTGTAGACGATGTTCTTCACGGGGTCGCGCAGCGGCGTCATCCGCCACGAGCTGGCCTTCCACAGGACGAGATCGGCCTTGGCCCGCGGAGCGATGCGCCCGAGATCCTCACGGCCGAGCGCGTGCGCGCCACCGAGGGTGGCCGCGTCGAAGGCGTGCGCCGCCGTGGTCGATTCCGTGTTCCGCTCCATCATCTTGGACACCACCGCCGCCCAGCGCATGGCCTCGATGACGCTCTGCGGATTGGTGTCGGTACCGAGCGACATGTTCACCCCCGCCTCGCGATAGCGCGCGAAGGACTCCATGGCCACCCCGCGCCGCGCGAAGACCCACACGGCATGCGCCACCGAGCAGCCGGCCTCGGCCATGAGACGGATATCGCCCTCGGGGTAGTTGGTCCACGACGAGCCGCCGATGATGATGGCGTGACCGAGAATCGTGTTCGAGCCGAGCACGCCCAGCTCCCGCATCCACGCGATGGGCGTCTTGCCGTATCGGGCGACCATCTCGTTGAACTCGACCACGGACTGGGAGGTGTGCACCTGGTAGGGGCGCTTGACCTCGTCGGCGAAGCGCTTCGCATCCTTTAATAAGTCCGGCGTACAGGTGTCGATCTGGGAGGGCGAGACGAAGCAGGTCACGAGACCCTCGTGCGCCCCGTCCCAGCGACTGTGGAAGTCGATGGCGCGCTTGAGCCCCTGGCGGCCCTGCTCCTCGTTCCACTCCCATTCCACGCGCTTGCCGTCCTTGGTCAGCCACCGCCCCGACCGGAAGGCCTGGCCCATGTAGACGCGAAGGCCGTAGTGCGGAGCACGCTCGACGACATAGTCGCCGAGGGTGCCGATCTCCATCACCGTGGTGACACCGCCGCGCAGGAGCTCGGCCATGGAAAAATCCACGCAGGCCCGTCCCGCCTCCTCGTCCTGCGCCTCGCTCCGCACGGGCAGCATCTCGAAGAGCCCCGAGTACCAGAACTGCGGGTTGCCGCGGTCCTCGATGAAGGAGCGGTCGAGCGGCGAGCCGCTGATGTGCGCGTGCGTGGAGATGAGCCCGGGCGTGAGGACGCGGTCGGGGGCGTCCACCGTCTCGTCCACGCGCCCGTCGAAGCGGGGCCCCACGTGGAGGATGCTGTCGCCCTCGATGACCACCACGCCGTCGCGCAGGAGGCGATGGCCCCGCCCGTCGAAGGCGATCACGTAGCCAGCCCGAATCGCGATCCGCTTTGCTGGTGCCATGGATCTCCCTTCGACTAGACGATCCAGGTGTCCTGAAGCTTGTAGATGCCGTGGATGGGATGGTACTTGAGGCCGCGCACGCGGGCCCGATTGCCGAAGATCCAGCGGATGTGCTGGATGGGCACCACCACGGCCTCGCCGACCAGGCGCTGCTCGATGCCCTGGAAGGCCTTGACGCGCTCGGTCTCCTTGAGCGTCACCTGCGACTGATGAAAGAGAGTGTCCGTCTTGTCGTCGCGCCAGCGCACGGTGTTCGGGCTCGGGATGGCCGCGGAGACGAAGAAGTAGAGGAAGTCGGGCGAAGAATAGATCATGGGCAGGAAGCGCGCGTCGTGCTCCCCCGCCCGCGTGGCCGTGGTGAAGGCCGCCGACTCGAGCCGCTTGATCTGGAGATCGAAGCCCACCTGCCGGAGCTGCGCCTGCACGGGCGTCACGATACGCTCGTGCAGCTCGGTGAACACGTAGAGCGAGGCCTGGAGCGGCTTGCCGTCCTTCTGCCGCATGCCGTCGGCCGCCGGCGTCCATCCCGCCTCGTTCAGGAGGCGCTTGGACTTGTCCAGGCTGAAGTCCGACATCAAGGGACGCATCTGCTCCTTCGGCGTGGCCCCCGGCACCAGCGGATGGAGAAAGCCGTGCGCGACATCGGCCTGCCCCTTCATCACGAACTGGACGATCTCCTGCCGGTTGACGGCGTGCGCCACCGCCTTGCGCACGCGCACGTCCTTGAAGATGTCCTTCTCGACGTTGAAGCCGATGTGGTTGGAGGACAGGCGCGGGATCGAGGTGATCTTCACGCCCTTGCCCTCGAGGCGCGCGATGTGCTGCGGCGAGACGTCGATGTCGAGGTCGATCCCGCCCGCCTCCAGCTCCGCCGCCCGCGCCGCATCCTCGGGCAGCGTGCGGAAGACGATGCGATCGACCCAGGGCGCGCTCGTGTTGTCATACGCCGGCGAGCCCCATGCGTAGCCCTCGTGGCGCACGAGCTCCATCCGGTCGTCCTTCGTCCACTCCTTGAGCTTGAAAGGCCCCGTGCCGCAGATGCTGGCCGGCACCACGCCATAGTCCTGCCCGTACTGCGCCACGTGCTTGGCATGGGGGATCGAGGCGTAGCCCCATTCCGTCTGGCTCACGTTGTTGAGAAACACCAGCGTGGGGTTCTTGAGCTTGCAGACCAGCGTGTGATCATCTACCACCCGCGTCTCGGCCAGGCTCGTCACCTTCGCGCGCGTCGGAAAGGCTTCCTTGGGATCGATCCAGCGATCGAAGTGATCCTTGACGTCCTGGGCCGTAAGCGAGGCACCGCAGTGGAACTTGACGTTCTTCCGGAGATGGAATGTCCACGTCAGCCCGTCCGGCGAGACCTCCCAGCGCTCCGCCAGCCCGGGGCGGATCTTCATCTGGAAGTCGTGGAGCACGAGCCCGTCGTACAGGAGCAGGTTGGTGGCGATGGCGGAGAGCCCCGTGGAGCGCCCCGGGTAGAGCGTGTCGGCGTCGTGATTGCGCCCGATGGTGAGCGTGCCGCCGCGCTTGGGCTTGTCCTGGGCCTCGGCCAACGGCGCGCCCGCGCCCAGAGTTGCCGCCGCACCGATCACCCCGAGCTTCAGAAGGCTTCGACGATCAAGCGCGCGGTCCATGGCTCCTCCCTGACGTACCGCGTGAGTGTCTTGAGGAAAGCACGCCCTCGTGCGGTGAGAATCCGAGTCCGGCCATTGTCGCCACAATGGCAGCGCGGGTCAACTCAACAGGGGTCAGGTCTTACAATCCGGCTCACGATCGACGCGCCCATACCACGTACAAGGGATCTCCGTCGTCGCCGGGCGAGCGGTCCTCTTCCTTGGTGTCCGTCCAGCCTCCCGCGGCCTCGAAGTAGGCGCGCACCAGCGTGAGGTGCTGCTGGTCCGTCGCGCTGAGCCAGACGGCGACGGCCTTGGTGGGGAAGCACCGGTTGGAGAAGGACACCACGAATGGGGCGCCCGGTCGCAGCACGCGGCGCACGTCGCGGAAGAGCCGGAGCGGGTGGAGCACGTACTGGACTGAGACCGCGCACATGGCCCCGTCGAACTCGGCGTCGCCGAAGGGCAGCCGGGGATCGTCGTTGACGTTGTGGACGAGAGCGCGCGCGAGCTGCGGGTTGTCGGCCATCTCGTCCGCGTTCAAGCCCAGGCCGACCACCTCGCCCGCGGCAAATCCTGCGGGGAGATGACTACGCCAGCTGCTCATCAGATCGAGGAGTCGTCCACCGCTGGGGAGCACGTCGGCGTAGAGGCGGCCGAGGGCGACGATGGCGCCATCGTCGATGTGGACCACTTTGCGTGGGTTGGCGTAGAAGGAGCCGTCCGAGGAGTCGTCCTCCCGCGCGTAGGCGGCGGGCGGAAAGAGCCCGTCGCCTCGGACCAGCTCGGAGGTCATGCGCTGCGAGGGCGGCTCAGCGCGCGGCGGCCGCCTCCGGCATCTTGTCGACCGCCAGGGTCTCGTGCACGGCGGGCGAGTAGATCTCCAGGACCTCGACATCGTCCGAGCACTCGAGCTCGTTGTGCACGATGTTGGGTGGCTGGAGCACGCAGTCGCCCGCCCGGAAGATCTGCTCACCCTGGCCCTCGTACACGAACCGGATCCAGCCCTTGAGGACATAGAACATCTGGAAGTCGCACTGGTGCTGGTGCAGGCCCGTGGTGTGCATGTCATGAGCGCCGTCGGCATGGTCCTTGATCCTGACCACGTGGGCGCGGAATTTCCCGTGCGTCGCGTGCTCGATGCCGAGGTCGCGGTATTCCATGAAGCTGCGCAGGCCCGTCTTGTACACGGCGCCTTCGGCCCGGCTCACGCTGAAGCGCTGCTTCTCATCGCTCATGGTCGATCCTCCTTTGGATCTCAGCGGCCGAGGGGCTGCCCCGCCGCGATGACCTGGCCCGTCTCGATATCGATCACGTCTCGCCGCGGCCCCATGGTCTGCATGGCCTCGAAGCCGTGCTCAACCATGTCGCAGTAGAGCTCCACGCGGTTGCCGTCGGGGTCGGGGAAGTACACGCTGCGCGTGACGTTGTGCTCGATGGCCGACTCCACGGCCACCCCGAGCTCGCGCAGCTCGCGATGGGCGGCCTGCAGCTCCTCGAAGCTTCCGAGCTGCCACGCCGAGTGGTGCAGGCCCGGCTGAGCCGCCTCGGGCGTCTCGCCCGTGGCGAGCTGGAAGAGCGCGAGGTCGTGGTGCTGGCTGCCGAAGCTGAGAAAGACGGCGCCGTGCTCCCGGTCCTCGTAGGCGAGCTTGAGGCCGAGCACGCGCGTGTAGAACTCCTTGGATTTCTGGGCATCGCGAACCTTCAGGACGATGTGGCCAAGCTTGCGGGCTCGAATCATCGCTGTGCTCCCGCGCTCAAAGGGCGCCTGTTCTTGGTCAGGGGGTATCGCACCGTCGTCACCTGCGTCAGTATAGTCCATCGAGGAGGCAAGTTCATGGGGCTTGCGGACAGCGGCGCGTTGAGGGGGAAGGTGGCCATCATCACGGGCGCAGCCACCGGCATCGGCCGGGCGAGCGCCTTGCTCTTCGCGCGGGCGGGGGCGCAGGTGGCCCTGGCGGACCTGCGCGAGCCCGAGCTCGCGCTGACGGTGGCGGAAGTGCGCGCGGCCGGCGGCGAGGCGACCTCAATTACGGCCGATCTCGCCCGTCCCGATGACTGCGCGGCGGTGGTGGCGGCCGCCGTGCGGGCTTTTAGCCGTCTCGACGTCCTGCTGAACAACGCCGGGGTCGGGACCATGGTCGTGGGCGGGACCGTCGAGACCATCAGCCTCGAGCACTGGGATCTCGCCCAGGACGTCAACGTGCGCGCGATGTATCTGGTGAGCCGCGCGGCCGTCCCGCACATGCGGAGCGCAGGCGGCGCCATCGTCAACATCGCCTCGGTGTCCGCCTTCCGCGGCTCGGTGGAGCGCCCGAGTCACGCCTATGCCGCCTCGAAGGGCGCGGTGCTCTCGCTCACGCGGGCCATGGCCGCGTCCTATGGCCGTGACGGGATCCGTGTCAACGCCATCTGCCCGGGCACGATCCGAACGCGTCTGACCGCTGACATCGTCAACCGGGTCGAGCAGGCCGCGAAGGAGGGCCACGGCATCCCCCTCGGCCGCGTCGGCGAGCCCGAGGACATCGCGCGGTGCGCCCTCTTCCTGGCCTCCGACGACGCCTCGTTCATCTCGGGCGCCCACATCGTCGCCGACGGCGGGGCCATGGCCGCGTCGACCTGAGAAAGGTGAGGGCATCGCTGGGCTGTGGGGACTTTCATTGAACAAGCCGTGCAATATGCCGGCAGCGTCTGGGTAGCACCAC